>DAHVVW010000348.1 GCA_027357125.1 Clostridiales bacterium | reverse complement strand
CAGGCTGGAGCAGGTCCGCTACAGTTGGGAAAAACTTAAGGAAGAAACAGGAGTAGGCACCGAAGATATTGCCAGAAGAATCGTGGACTACGGGATTCAGAGTTATTTTACCAGCCACCATCCTTGGGTGATTCCGGAGCCGTTTACCCTCGAACCGTGCGAGTCCTATTCCAAAGCAGACATGGACGAGTATGTCGCAATCATCCGCCAGGTCGCGCAAGAAGCTTACGACAATCCGGAGTTCGTTAAGAATGCTCCGTATAACAGCACCATTCACAAGTGTGATACTGCCTTTGACGATCCGGACAAATGGGCTCCGTCGTGGCGCGCTTACCTTAAGAAAAAAGACGGCAGATCTGGTGCGAATAAGGATCGGCTTGTGGGATAAGGACTTTTATTGCAAACAGGGGCTCGAATCTATGTGCGAATCCTTGACCGAGATTGGGATCGATATTGACGGCGGCTTTGCGGAATACGTTAAAGCCCCCGCTAAGGTCCTGCATAAGCTCCCCGATTATGTGAGTTTTGTGGAAGGAGCTTCCGTAGACCCGGTTGCTTCAGCTTATCATTCCGTGCGCAAGGCAAACATTAATCCTGCAGACACAGTGGTCATCTTTGGCCCTGGACCTATTGGCTTATACGCTTTACAGCTGGCAAAGCTGGAAGGGGCGTACAAAGTGATAATCATCGGAGTCCAAGGGGATGAAAGCCTGCTGCAGATAGCATCTGAGTTAGGAGCAGATGCAGCTTTGCTTTCTAATAATGAGGAAGACTTGTTGAAGAAGATTGCGGATTTAACCCGGGGTAAGATGGCAGATGTGGTTATAGAAGCCACAGGGGTACCGGAAGTTTTCCCTACTTGCCTTAAGGCTGTGCGTAAAAGCGGAAGGCTTGGCTTAACCGGAGTTTTTCACCGTCCCACAGAAGTGCTATTAAGCCAGATTGTGAAAAAGGAAATAACTGTACGAGGGAGCTTTTGTTACACGTGGCTGGAGTTTGGAACTTGCCTCAATCTCATCTCTTCGGGCAAGGTCAGGATAGATAAAGTCGTCTCACATCAACTGCCACTAAACGAGATCGGCAAGGCCCTGGAGATGTTAAGTACAAAAGAGGCTCTGAAGGTTGTGCTTGAGCCATCGTGGTTTTAGGAGAGGAGTGATGAGATTATAATTCTTACGAGCAGAGGGAAAGAAGGTGAAACAGTCTAAGTACTTATCAGAAAAGTCTTACTAAAGACAAATTTGTGAAAAGAGAAAATTCCAAAGGAGGTTTGGGAACAGATGTTAAAAAAAGTTGGCGCTGTGGCCTTGATTGGGTTACTTGCCTTAACCGGATGCGGCAGTCAAACGAGTGGTTCGAATAACCAAGGTGGAAGTAGTCAGGGGGCCAAAGAAGTTAAGATTGGTGCCTTATTGCCCTTGTCGGGTGCAGTCGCACCGATCGGCGAGACGTGTAAGCGGGGGCAAGAATTAGCTACAGAAGAGATAAACGCAGCTGGCGGCATTAAGTCACTTGGTGGTGCCAAACTGGTGCTGGACTTCGCTGATTCCAAGGGTGATCCCAAAGTTGGGATGTCTGAAGCGGAGCGGCTGATTATGAAAGACAAAGTTGCTGTTATGACCGGTGCTTATCAAAGCAGTGTTACTTATCCAAGCACTCAGGTGGCTGAAAAATACAAGATTCCTTATGTAGTGCCTGTCTCTGTAATGGATGACATTACCGAGCGCGGTTTCAAGTACACTTTCCGTCTCGCTCCCAAAGCTTCCTGGTATTCCCGTGATCAGGTGAAATTTTCTAAAGAAATGGGCGAACAAACCGGCGTTGTTCCGAAAAAAGTTGCCTTAGTATATGAAAACTCAGATTGGGGTCAGTCCTCCGCTAAAGGCTGGAATGTATCTGTGCCGGAAGCCGGTATGCAGATCGTTCTTGATGCTCCCTACCCGAGCTCATCATCTGATCTTGCCCCCGTTATTCTTAAAATCAAACAAGCGAATCCGGATTTGATTTTGTTTACATCCTATACCTCGGACGCGATTTTACTGTCCAATGGCATTGCCGAGCAAAAAATTGATGCTATGGGCATGATCGGCCAGGGGGGAGGTCACGCTGATCCGGAATATCTCAAAAATGTGGGCAAGAATGCGGAATATGGCTTTGACCTCACAGAATGGTCTCCGGACTTAGGCAAACCCGGGGTCAAAGAGACAAATGCTAAATTCAAACAAAAATATGGCGTAGATATGAACGGGGAAGCTGCTGAGTCTTATGCTTCAATGTATGTGATTGCTGATGCACTGGAGAGGGCTGGATCGGCCGAACCTGAGAAAATCAGAGAGGCGCTCACCAAGACTAAAATTACTTCCGGTCCCGGCATGATCTTGCCATATGACTCAATTGAATTTGATGAGTCTGG
>DAHVVW010000347.1 GCA_027357125.1 Clostridiales bacterium | reverse complement strand
TACGTTCTACTATTTGTTGCTGGAATAGGGTTCGTTATCTGGGGAGTAAAGAGATGGAGAAAGGATTCTGTTGGTGAAAAAATCTTGGATTTAATTCTGTCACCTATATTTGGTTTCTCGTCCTCTTTAGGGCTGGTATTATTTGGTCTGTTATTGATATTCTTAAGCCTAATGAAATTCATTTACGGTGAAAACTGGGGAATCCAGCAGTAAAGTTGTCCATGATAAAAGGGAGCACGATATTGATTTAGGCTTCCGCTGCTTGCTTTTGATTAATATTGCCTTCCCCGTTATCCGGTTGGTCCGGTGCTTTACTGGTTTTCGCCATGGTTAGCTGGTAGTCATTTTTGATATTCACATCTACGAAATTCAAACTCTCCACCCGGCGTTCCCCGCCTTCGATCATTCCTAAACCAAAGAGCTCGCGCATTTCATTGATGGTTAACGCACCGGTAGGAGCGAGATACTGGATAATTGATGTTTTGGTCTTATCCGACGTGTACTGCAATTTACTAGATCTGAAAATAATTTTGTTACCGTAGCCCTTCTCTCTGGCTGAAAATATCTTATGAGTAAATGCTTCTCCGAACTGTTTGAGCAAGGGACTGACGATACTCGTGTAAAAAGCTGACAATTCGTCTTCGTTATAGGTACTGAACACTATCTTTTCGTTGATGTTGAAATACCCGAAGACCTGCTTTTGGATGATATCCATCTGAGCCGCATCCAAGAGAATTGCCTTGTTCTCAAAGGGTTTGAATTCCCCTGTCTCGTTGTCGGTAATAATGATTCCACTGTTATTCTGGATATCGAAGAATTTACTCATTATCGCGTCGGCCTTTTTCTGGATATCCGACATTTTGAGGACACCTTGGAAATGCAGGCTTCCGCGCAGGTTGGCTGGTGCATTGGCCACCGCATTGATAATACCGTTATGGACGGCATTGCTTAATTGAAGAAGCGGATATAAGGCATTATCGTTGTAGCTGCCCATTAAATCAGACTCAAAATAATCCCGCTTGATGTGGATGATTTGTTCAAACGGAGCGATTACTTCCTGGCCGCCCCGGAAGTTAAACTTCACAAACAGGTTCCCAGTATCGTCCATCCCGGATTCACTAGATTCCATATAGGATACGAAACTACTGTTTAAGGGATAGAAGCCTTGGATATTCCCTTTCTCATCCTCCTTGATATAGACGAAGGCATTATTGTGGATCAGCAGATTGGTGGTTAACTTAAAAATGAACTCCGTCGAGTTCATGAAAGGGTTGGGCTGGCCGCTTAATAAGTTAGCAATGTCGCTGTCCTGGTGAATGGTGTCGCCGCCCACATACCGGATGTGTTTGATGTCGGCTTTTGCGACATGGGTGGCAATGGCCCGGATACAGGCCCGCAGTAAATAATTGTAATAGACCTCTGTATTATTCGTGTTGCTAACTACCGGGATAAACCCGTTTAACAGCTTAAAGTATTTTAGATTCTGCGGCAGTTTTTTTACCTTCCCAAAGATCTTTCCAAACATGGAGCGGAAACTGGGCAAGGCTCTCCACCTCCTTCCTAGATCAAGCTGTCAATCAGTTCTTTGTGTCTCTCATAAACCACATAGGCATCGAGAAGGCTCATCGCCCCGTCGATGAAACCCCTGGAGGCTGTCTTAACCGGCGTAATGTTATTGTTACGGTCATAGGCAACTCCGAGATTACAGAGACAAAATTCCAGGAGCGGATTCTTATTATAGTTAATCTTCTTGGCAGCCAGGTCGGCTCCGAGATGTTTTAACGGTTGGCTTAATGTTTTGGCCCCTTGAATCACAATCTCCATCAGCCCATGAAAACCGTTCTGTTCCATTTCCTTAACCCAATAACCGGAGTTCCATTGGTCATAGCCAATACTTTGGAAGTACAATCTGTAGTCTTCTTTCATCCGCACAAACCATTGAGTAATGTGGCTGTAATCGATCCGGTTTCCAGGTGTCAGCTCCAAGAGCCCTCGCTGCAGCCAGGCCCTATATACTGCCTGCTTGGAGTGTTCGGCTTCCTCAAAGGTCACTTGGGGCATCCAGTACATTTGATGGCAGAGGAACTTGCCTCCGGCTTGGGAAACGAGGATGGTTGCGGAGGTTAAGTCCGTGGTACTTGACAAGTCAACTCCGCCAACACAATATGAATCCTTAATATCCTCCAAGCTGAAAGTTTCCTCGTTCCGAATGGTACTGTATTCGAGGAAAGCCGTGGAGGCTGTACCGATGATGTTAAAGTCCTTGGTTAAAACCGTACCTTTAAAGGCCGGGTCAACTTGGGCTTTCTTAATGTTGTCCCGTAAAAACTCCATATCCTTAATTGTGCCGAGTCCCGGATTGGCCTTTACCCACACCTCCGGGTTTTTGTAATCATCGCCTGGATCAAGCTCATAGAGAAAAGCAATAAAGCGATCATCTTG
>DAHVVW010000346.1 GCA_027357125.1 Clostridiales bacterium | reverse complement strand
CCTTTTTTGTGTATGATGGACACGAGGTGATCGTGTGCCGAAAATTTGGACGGTTTCTGAACTTGCCGGTGAAATCGGGCGCACCCTGAATGAAAAGGGGGATTTCCAAAGCTGCTGGGTCAGCGGGGAAATTTCGAACTTTAAAAACCACCGCCCATCCGGGCACTGGTATTTTACGATTAAGGATCAACATGCGAGTCTTAAGGCTGTGATGTTTAAGAGCCGGGCCGAGCGTATAGGATTCATGCCGCAAGACGGAATGAAAGTCCTGACCCGGGGCGGTGTGCGCATGTATGAGCGCGACGGCAATATTCAGTTTTATGCGGAGGAAATGCAGCCAAGCGGGGTGGGGGCGCTCTACCTGGCTTTTGAACAGCTTAAAGTACGATTGGCGCAAGAGGGGTTATTTGACCCTAACCGCAAAAAGTCTATTCCGCGCGTGCCCCGTCGCATTGGGATTGTCACCAGTCCAACGGGCGCTGCTTTGCGTGATATTTTGAATATCTTGAGCAGGCGCAATCCGCGTCTCTCCTGGGTACTGGCTCCTGCGGCCGTGCAGGGGGAAGCCGCTCCGCAGGAAGTGGCGCGGGCACTGGCCCGTCTTAACCGCTGGGGTGAGGTCGACGTCATCATTGTGGGCCGGGGCGGAGGGTCTTTAGAAGAGCTATGGGCCTTTAACACGGAAGAGGTGGCCCGGGCTATTGCATCATCAAGTATTCCGGTAATTTCTGCCGTGGGACATGAAACAGATGTCACGATTGCAGATTATGTGGCTGACCTGCGGGCACCAACGCCATCAGCCGCTGCGGAGTTGGCTGCTCCTCTGTTAACGGAACTCTATGCTGAAGTGAAGGTACTGTCCCAAAGCCTGCGCCAGGCCTTGGGAGGACAAATAGCGGGCAAACGGCAGAAGCTTGACTTTCTGGCGGGGAGAGGCCCCTTGGTCAATCCCTTCTGGCGCATCGAACAGAACCGCCAGCACTTGGATATGCTCGCAGACAGGCTTTCAAACGGTATGACTAGATTTGTTTCGGATAAAAATGGTATACTAAAACTATTGGCTGCCAAACTTGACCTCCTAAGTCCTCTGGCTATTTTGGGGAGGGGCTACTCTCTCACTTACGATGCCAGGGGCAACCTGGTGCGTTCGGCCCGGGAAGTGGAAGTGCAGGAGGAGTTAAGAGTGCGTTTGGGGGAAGGTGCTCTCAGATGCCAAGTGCTGGCAAAGGAGAATGATGCATGAGTGCAAAAAAACAAGAAGTTCAGCAAGAGCTATTCGAAGAACCGGTAATTGTAGATCCGAGTGAGGTCGTGAAAAACATAGATAATATTGAAATTTTGAAAAGCGTAGATCATATTCTTGTGGTAAAAGAGACAGGGACTGGTACGAATGAGGAGAGAGCAAAGCCCGGACTTTCGTTTGAAGAGGGTGTTGCGCGTCTGGAACAAATTATCGGAAATCTGGAGCAGAAAGACATCCCGCTCGAGAACGCCTTAGCTATCTTCCGCGAAGGAGTAGAATTGGTACAGGAATGTAACCGCATGCTGGATCAGGCGGAGACTCAGATGCAGATTTTGCTCGAAGGCCCGGACGGGGAGCTAAAGCTGGAAAAGGCGGAATTCTAGTTATTAAAATCATAAATCTATCATCAAGGATTAATTAGGGAGACGAAAGCCCCCTACATCTTGTGGAAGGATGAAGCCCGAGAATGTTCGCTGATCAATATAAACACTATCAGGAGCTGGTAGAAACATTTCTTGACAATCTACCGTGGGACGAGGGTGTGTTAAGTGAAAGCATGCGTTACTCCCTTCTGGGTGGGGGCAAGCGCATCCGTCCGGTCTTAGCCTTAGCAGCGGGAGCAGCCCTAGGCGGCAAATCTGAGACAATTTTGCCGGCAGCGTGCGCCTTGGAGCTTATTCATACTTACTCGCTGATTCATGATGATCTGCCGGCTATGGACAATGATGATTACCGGCGGGGGAAATTATCAAACCATAAGGTTTTTGGAGAAGGGATGGCAGTTTTGGCCGGAGATGCCTTGCTCACTTATGCTTTTGAGCTCTTGGCTGAGCCTTTGCCCATTCCCCCTGAGCGCCAACTGCAAGTAGTGCGTGAAGTAGCGGCTGCTGTAGGCAAAAGCGGCATGGTCTTAGGGCAAGTTCAAGATTTGGCTGGGGAAGAAAACTCCTTGAGCTTGGACGAGATAGAAAATATTCATAAAGCCAAGACAGGGGCTTTATTAGTGGCTGCGGCACGCTTAGGCGCAATCTTGGCCGGAGGGTTAAAGGAGGAAGTGAAGGCTTTCACTCGTTATGCACAAGCACTCGGGCTTGCTTTTCAAATTAAAGATGACATTCTGGATGTTGAAGGGGATACTCAGAACTACGGGCCCGGGGGTGTCGGAGAGCAGGCATTTGGCCGCCTGAATGAGCACATTGGGCAGGTAGTC
>DAHVVW010000345.1 GCA_027357125.1 Clostridiales bacterium | reverse complement strand
GGGAGGTGTTGGCCATGCGCAGCTGCGTTCAGGAATTAATTTCTGAAACAACAAGTTCCCGTCTTAACCAAGGTCATCCTTGCTTTGCTACCGGCAGGCATATTAAGGCCGGTCGCATACATTTACCCGTGGCACCCGCCTGCAATATCTCCTGCAATTACTGTGTGCGCAAGTTTGACTGTGCGAATGAATCGCGCCCCGGTGTAACGAGTAAACTGGCTACACCTGAAGAAGCTTTAGGACAAGTTCGTGAGGCCAAGCAGTCTGCCATCGGGCAATATCTAAACGTCGTGGGTATTGCCGGGCCGGGGGACCCTTTGGCGAACCCAGCCACATTTGAGACGTTAGCTTTGGTACGGGAGCACTTTCCCGACTTATCCCTGTGCTTGAGCACGAACGGGCTGCTTCTTCCGGAAAAAATGGATGACTTGGTAAGACTGGGCATCTCTCATCTTACGGTAACGGTTAATACTCTGAATGAAGAGACAGCTTCAGCAATCTATAGTTACACTCAATGGCAAGGACAGGCCTTAATAGGCCTTGATGCCGTACGGGTCTTGTTAGAAAACCAACTACTGGGCATTAAGTTGGCTTCAGAAGCAGGACTAACGATTAAAGTAAATACCGTGGTCATTCCCGGATTGAATGATTCCGGACTGGAGGCTCTGGCACGGGAAGTCAAGCGGAGAGGAGCGCATCTTTTAAATCTCGTGCCTCTGATTCCTCAGGGAAAGTTTAGGCGCCATATCTCGCCAACACCTAAAGAAATGATAAACCACCGGCAGCACTTAGCCCCCATTTTGCCGCAGATGACTCATTGCCAACAGTGCCGGGCTGATGCGATTGGCCTGGTTTAAGGGGGGGATAACCCGTGCCGGATAATGTATGGCTTTGTGATACAACACTCAGAGACGGGGAACAGGCTCCGGGTGTAGCGTTCAGTTACGCGGAGAAAAAAATGATTGCAACCCGGTTGGCCGATGCTGGAATTGATGAACTTGAAGTCGGGGTTCCCTCTGTCGGTCCGGACGAGCTGGACTCGATCAAAAGGCTTGTGAATTTGCGTCTGCCTACGCGGTTAAGTACCTGGAACCGGGCAGTTCAATCTGACCTTGAAGCAAGTTTTCGAACGGGGGTAAGGGGAGTTGGAATTTCAATTCCCGTGTCAGAGCAACATCTTCGGCACAAGTTAAAGAAAAGCCGGTCATGGGTGATGGAGAAAATGGGGGAATGTGTCACCCTGGCTAAGAAAGAGGGTAAATATGTCTGCTTGGGCCTGGAAGATGCGAGCCGGGCAGATGTTAATTTTCTCATGGATATCGGAAAGGAGGCCGAGCGCCTGGGAATCGACCGGATAAGGGTGGCAGATACCCTGGGCATTTTAGATCCCCTCGAAGTTTACAGCCGCTTTTCCCAATTGACCGGCCAAATTTCCATACCGTTTGAGTTCCACGCCCACAACGACCTGGGTATGGCTGCCGCGAATGCAATTACTGCCATCAAAGCAGGGTTCAAAGCGGTTAGTGTCACGGTTGGGGGGTTGGGTGAAAGGGCTGGAAATGCACCTCTCGAAGAAGTTGCAGTAGCGCTCAAGCATATTCTGAATCGGCCGATTTCGTTCGATATCAGGCAGGTTAATTCGATTTGTTCCCTGGTGAGTTCCATAACGCATAGAGCAATACCCCGGGCCAAGCCGATTGTGGGTGCTGATGTGTTCACCCATACATCATCGGTCCATCTCGATGGAATCAGAAAGGACATCGGCAATTATCAGTCATTTCCTCCGGAAAGCATCGCGCGGGAACACGCGGTTGCCTTTGGCAAATACTCTGGAACGAAGGAGCTCCAGGAATTGCTCAAGACGGAAGGGGTTTCTTTGGATCAGTATAAACTCAGAGAACTACTTATCCGGATCAGGCTGTTCAGCAGCCGTAAAAGATCTCCTTTGGGAACGGCAGATATTCTGCGCTTAATTTAACTGGACCAAAAGGCTCAGCCGCATAGGAAAGTTTAGGGACCATTAAGCTCCTGGGTGAAAATCCAGGATTTTTCTTTAATATTTCTCCCTTTTATGACGACTTGATTTCCCTTGACTTCAACGTATAAGCCCTGTATCAAAGACTCTCTAGTCATTCCGCCTTTACCGGTGGGATCCGGGATAAATGTGTAATGTATGGCGCCTGTATGTGCCGTGGCAAAAGGTTGGTTCAATTTGACACTGGTATTATCCAATTGGCGGTGGGTGTGCGAAGTAAACAATATTACCTCTGGGTAGCCTGATAATATTTCCCTTAATTCTTTGCTTGCAGCTGAGTCGACACCAACCCATCCGTTCGTATTATCCAAGTGCTGATGCAAGAAAACAAAAATTGGTCTTCCTTTTTCGTAATTTTGAGCAAGGGTTTCTTTTAACCAGTTTTGCTGTTCATTAGATAGATAAGCCCTTGTTGAATTCGTATTTTCTGAATTGCCATCCTCTGATCC
>DAHVVW010000344.1 GCA_027357125.1 Clostridiales bacterium | reverse complement strand
GCGTATGAAACCATTCAATTGGACAACGGGTCGTTGCCACTGTTGACTCCTATGAGCGAAGTGGCCGGGAGGATGGCCGTGCAGTTAGGTGCACAGTTCCTGGAGAAGCATGAGGGCGGCAAAGGAGTTTTACTTGGCGGAGTTCCGGGAGTCCCCCCGGCGCAGGTCGTAATTATCGGTGGCGGGATTGTTGGCACTAATTCGGCGAAAATGGCTTTGGGACTGGGAGCGCGGGTTACGGTTATTGACCGGAGTGCAGACAGGCTGCGTTACCTGGATGATGTCTTTGGCGGCAGGCTTGTGACTGTGATGTCGAATAGTTATAATATCGCGCAAGCGGTGCGCAGCGCTGATCTTTTAATTGGCGCAGTGCTTGTTCCGGGTGCCAGGGCTCCTCATCTCGTGAGTGAAGAAATGGTGCGTACCATGCAGTCGGGGTCAGTTATTGTAGACGTAGCTATTGACCAGGGCGGTTCTATTGCAACGATTGACAGGGTTACCACCCATCAGAACCCGGTGTATGAGAAATACGGGGTAATTCACTATGCGGTAGCAAATATTCCGGGAGCGGTAGCCAGGACTTCCACTTATGCCCTGACAAATGTCACGCTTCCTTATGCACTTGAACTTGCCAATAAGGGATATGAAGCAGCGGTACGCTCGAACAAAGCGCTGGCTCTGGGTGTGAATGTCTGCTGCGGCAAACTGACATACAAGGCTGTGGCCGAAGACCTGAATCTTGACTACACACCGCTGGAGCAACTCGTTGCAAAATTCAAAAGAAATTGACAGGAAATTAAAAAATAAAAGAGAAATAGTAATTAAGGATTCCATAACGAATTAAGGAATCAAGTAACTGGAGAAGCAACGGGGAAACAAAGTTCAAAAAACTCTTGACAAGAAGATAATTTCTTCTATAAGCGAGGCAAATCTTACATTAATGAGGGAGTGGCTCAGATGGGGAATTACACACAAGCTCAAATTGAACAGATGCAAAAAGATGACATGCAGTACCACCTTCACCCTACGACTGTAATCACGGACATGGAAGCTTGGGGCGGGCCGCGCATCATCGAGGAAGGATCAGGAATCCGGATTAAGAGTGTGGAAGGGAAGACCTATATCGACTGTGGAGCCGGGCTTTGGCTTAACAATGTGGGCATGGGCCGCACTGAACTGGCCGAAGTTGCTAAAGAGCAAATGGAGAAGCTTTGTTATTTCCAGTCTTTCAACGGCTTCTCGCATCCTAATGTTATAGACTTGGCAAAAAAAGTGTCAAGCATGGTTCCCATCGACAATGCCAGGATCTTCTTTACCAGCGGCGGCTCGGAATCGAACGATACTGCCTATAAATTGGCGCGGGTTTATTGGTATCTTAAAGGCAAGCAAACCAAGAATAATATCATCGGTCGTACTAGAGCTTATCACGGGGTTTCTTACGGAGCCCTGAGCGCGACCAGTCTTCCCGGCTTCTGGGACGGGTTTGGACCGCTTGTGCCCAACTTCCATCATATTCCGCACCCTCATTGCTATTTCTGTCCGTGGGGCAAAGAGAAAGGCTCATGCGGCTTAGAATGTGCTGAGGCCTTAGAACAAAAGATTCTCGAAGTCGGAGCGGATAATGTGGCAGCCTTTACCGCTGAGCCGGTAATCGGAACCGGAGGCGCGATTGTTCCGCCTGAAGGGTATTATCAGCGGATTAGGGAGATTTGCACTAAACATGAGGTTCTGTTTATCGCGGATGAGGTTATCTGTGGTTTTGGCCGGACAGGCAAGATGTTCGGGATTGAAAACTGGGGTGTACAGCCTGACATTATGATGATGGCCAAAGGAATAACCAGCGGGTATTTCCCGGTCGGCGGGGTGGCTCTTTCCGCAGAAATATACGCACCGATCAAAAAGCACGGAGTCTTCATGCATGGTTACACGTATTCCGCTCATCCGGTCGGTTGTGCAGTGGCGCTGAAGAACATCGAAATTCTTGAACGGGAGAACCTGGTGGAGAAGTCCCGGACCATGGGCGAAGTGCTGCGCGAGCAGGTAAGGGCTCTAAACTTGCCCATCATTGGGGAAGTTCGCGGCATCGGGCTTATAAACGCTGTCCAACTTGTCAAAGATCCGGAAAAACGGGAAAAATTCGATGCCGGCCTCGCCTTTGGCAAGAAAGTTGCTCATAAAGCCTGGGAAAAAGGTTTAGCTTTAAGGCCGCTGATAGATGACGCTCTCCAGCTCTCTCCGGCGCTTATTATCACGGAAGCGGATATTGACGAATTAGTTGGCAAGCTCGGGGAAGCTATCGCGGAAACGTATGCCGAGATTGGGCGCTCCTGAAGCTTATTGCTAAGCCAGCCCGCCACTGGTGCGGACAATTTGTATGGCCTGATCGTAGAGAGAATCCTCTACAATCGCTGCCACCAGGACATTACGCCCACTCACACTGGTTTCGCCCCCATTGCTCATGCCGCTGGCACTGACGTCGGCTGCAGTCAAG
>DAHVVW010000343.1 GCA_027357125.1 Clostridiales bacterium | reverse complement strand
CACGACTTCTTCCGGACTTAATTTTTCGGACATCGGGGTGAAGCCTCTGATATCTAAGAAGAGGATGGAGATGTCTTTAAGGATGCCTCCGAGTTTAATGTCGATCTCTTCTTTCACGATTTGACTGACTAAGTCCGGGGAAATATACCTTCCGAACTAGCGCGTAATATGCTCTTTCTCTTTCATGGTGCGGTAGGCCTTGATACTTACATTGACTAAGTAAGTGACAAATAAAGCGAGAATAATATAGACAACATCGAAAAAGATGCCTGTGCCTGAAAATAGAAAGTATTGCCCCAGGGCTAACAGCACCATAATTCCCAGCGTCAGCATTGAACTGAGGGTGGAATTAAGCTTCCAGGCGAGGAAAATTACCAAAGCGATGCCTAGTAAGCTCACAAGAAATATAACCCACAGCGAAACGTAATCTATGTATTCCCCGCTCAATAACTGTGAGATGATGTTGGCGTGTACATACACTAATTTCATATTGCGTTCGACCGGAGTGATGGATTCATCATATCCAGGGCCGGTAAAGCCTATGAGCACGATCTTGTCTTTAAATGTTTCCGGGCTGTATTCCCCTTCCGCGACCTTGGCAAAGGAAAACGTTGTGAAATCCTCAGAATTCCCGTCATACTTGATATACATCTGGGTCTGCGGGTGCTTGTTAAGATAGCCACTGGCATCATTACCATAAAGTTCACTCACGGTGTAAGCCATGGAGTACATAGGTTTATCCCCGTCATTGATCATTAACCATGATTTGCGAATCTTGCCGTCAGAATCCGCTAATCTGTTGATATGACCCGTCTTAGTATTAGCGGCAAAAATAGGAAGGGGCCTGGTAAAATTCCTGGCTGTTACAAGCTCGTTGGTTTTGGTAGGGCTACTTGGCATCTCTCCGTAACTCGGCAGGACAATGTTCTTGTATTTGGCAAACTCATTCGCCAAAGCAGTATCACTCGTTTTATCCTTGCTTTCCGTATCAAAGATAATATCAAAGGCAATTACTTTGGCACCAGAATTCTCAAGGTTCTGAATTAACGGAACATAAAGCTTGCGATCCCAGGGAAAAATTCCGTACTTTTGTATGGAAGCGTCATCAATACCAACGACAACAATCTTATCATCGGGATTATGTGACATGGATAACTTAAGATTCATATCATACGTGAATTTAGAGAGCGGAAAGAGCAAATTCAGGGCAAAAACGATCAGGATAAGGATTAAACTAAAAATATTAGGAATTAAAACATTCCTTGGAGATTTAAGCCTAAGTTTGATACAGACTCCCCCTCTCTTTCCCCATATTATACCATAGCTTCAATTTAGCAGAGCTACTAATGTTCATAACGGGTAAACTTTCTTCAGATTAAGTTGCGAGAACCACTGCTTCGAAAGCCTGCACCCTCTTGGCATGCCCATCCTGCCATCGTGTAGCATAGCTTTTCCAGTCTGAAGGGTGCTGATCATTTGTTAAACTATAGTCATCCGGGTTAACAACTTTGCTGGATGCGCCCGCTCCCAGGCCGATTACACTTTGGCGCTCCTCCATGATTGCAATGTTGTAGCGACACTCCCAGCCGGGCTGGGCATACCCGATATTTTCTAAGTTCCCGGCTATGTGCTTTTGCCGGTATAGATAATACGGCCTAAGCCCCCATCCCCGGACTATATTTCGTGTTAAGTTCTGCATTTCCTCAATAACAGCGGCAGAAGCGTGGCGGTAACCCTGCTCCCATTCGCGCGAGCCCCGTTTGAGAGCGAGCGTATGCACGGTAAGGTTAGCTGGTTCAAGAGGTTGAAGAAGTTCGAGAGTCCTCTCTACTTCTGCTACTCCCTCTCCCGGAAGACCCAAAATCAGGTCCATGTTTATAACCCAGTTAGAATATTCCCGGGCCAACTCATAAGCGGCGAGAACATCTTCCACCCGGTGTGCCCGGCCAATGCGCTTGAGCGTGTCGGCGTGCATCGTTTGGGGATTAACACTGAGACGGTTTACGCCCGCGTCCCGCATGAGCATAAACTTCGCGGGCGTGAGCGTGTCCGGTCGTCCCGCTTCCACGGTAAATTCCAGGTCAGGTGCCAGCGGCAGGTACTTTTTCATCTCCCCGAAAAGTGCACTTAACTCCTCGACTGTTAAGACAGTAGGGGTGCCTCCGCCAAGGTAGAGAGAATCCGCGGTCAAGCCAAGCGTGGCCATCATTTCACCAACCTCAAGAATCTCGGCGCGCAGTGCCTGCAAATAAGCTGTCAGAGCCTGCCGTTCCCGGTCAATGGGGTACGCCGGGAAGGAACAGTAACTGCAGCGCGACGGGCAAAAAGGAATCCCCAGATAAAGAGCAATGTGCTTAGGATTAGCCGCAAAGTCATTAAGGTACGACCGCTGAACTGCGACAATCTCCTGCAGCAACTCGGCCTTGTCCGGGCGCATGCCATAACGCTCAGTCAAAACAGACATCTGCTGCCCGAGCGGAATCCCTTGATCATC
>DAHVVW010000342.1 GCA_027357125.1 Clostridiales bacterium | reverse complement strand
GTGTTAACTGTCTTGCGATGCTTTCTGTTTCAAGACAGTTTTAAGAACTTTCCCCGAAGCATTGCGCGGTAGGGCATCAATAAACAAAACTTCTTTTATACACTTATAGCCGGCCAGATTTTTCCGGCATGTTTCAAAAATATCACCTTCCACAAGTGCTGCTCCTTCTTTTTTTACCACATAGGCCCTGGGTATTTCTCCCCATTTGTTATCCGGTACACCGATCACTGCTACATCAGCCACACCCGGATGCTGGCTGATGACCCCTTCAAGTTCAGCAGGATAGATGTTTTCCCCACCGCTGATGATCATATCCTTCAGCCGGTCGACAACATAAATGAACCCTTCTGCATCTTTTGTACCTAAGTCACCAGAACGATACCATCCATCGTGGAGCGCCTTTTCAGTTCCCGCAGGGTTATCCCAATATCCCTTAAAGACTTGGGGACCGCGGCACCATATTTCTCCCACTCCCCCCGGCGGCAGTTCGCTCCCGTCCTCGACGTTGGCGATTCTAATTTGGCCATGAAAAACTGGTTTACCGACTGATTTTTTCTTGCTTTCGCCCATTTCTGGGGTCCAAAAGCACACAGCCCCGCTATATTCTGTAATCCCATAGACGTTTTCAACGGCAATTCCCAAGGACTGGTAAGCATTAATCAGTTCTGCGGATACAATGGCGCCGCCACAGACAATGTGCCGGAGAGAAGAAAGATCCACCTTGTGCTTGTCAAGCACCTTTAACATAAAACCAAGCATGACTGGAACGGTCATCATAAATTGGATTTTTTCTTGGGCAACCATTTGCCATACTTTGACCGGATCGAAATCCGGCATGAAAACACTGGTACATCCGGAATGAACATTTGTGATGATGGGGGCCAGCCCGCCAATATGAAACATGGGGGCTATTGACAAAAAACGATCCCGATATCGCCAATCAATCGTATGCGCAATCCCCAGCGTGGCCCAGAAAAGGTTTTGATGGCTCAACATAGCACCCTTGGGTCTACCGGTGGTGCCTGACGTGTACATGATGATCAGAGGACTGTCTCCTCCACCTTCTCCAGGAAGTTCTTCAGGGCTAAAGCCTTGCAAAATATCTTCATACTCCGGGTCTACACCGGAACCGCCCTTACGTAGGAAAGTCCGGATTTTGATCTGAGCGCGAAGTTCGTTGACCACGCCAGCAAATTCCCCGTCATAAAACAAAACTTTCGCACCACAGTCGTTCAAAATGTATGTCAGTTCAGGTATCTGCAGACGCCAGTTCAAGGGAATCGCAACGGCTCCAATTTTGGCTGCGGCAAAGATGGCTGTAGCCAAATGTTCGTTATTCTTGCACAACAAGGCTATTCTTTCCTGAGGTTGCAAACGCTCCCCCTGAGAAAGATAATGAGCAAACTGGTTGATTCGCTCATTGGCCTGAGCATAGGTATAGCGATACCCGTCACCAACAAATGCTTCCAGTTGCGGAGACAAAAAGGCCCGGTTGGCAAATATTTTCCCTATATTCATATTTATAGACTATCCTCCCTCACTTGGATTATTTCTGATTTGCCAAGACTTCCTGCCTGGCCTGTTCTTGAAATGCCAACATAAAATCATCAGCGAATCGTTCCCATTCAGCAGCTACTTTCAAGGTTTCGGCATCATTAGTTTCTAAATTTGGGTGTACCACTAGGCGGGCCATTCTGTCCGTCAATTGACTAATTATGTTCGCGTTAGCTCCGCTTAGGCAGTCCTGAATAAACTCCTCCGTGCTATACAGTTGGGAATAACGTCTGAAGTCTTTGTGGATCTGTGTCAAAAGGACATTGCGGGGACCTTCCCAGAGTTCGTTGATATTGGAATCACGGTACAAACGTGGAAGCACTGTAAAATCTTCTATCACTCCGTGCCCACCGAAAACGGCCATCGCGTCATGAATAACCTCGGTGGAGATTTTAGAGGTGTACATTTTCGCCAGTAGAACAAGTTCACGCACCAAGAAACGCAGCTTTTTCTGCTCTTGAGTTTCTGCCGGGTCCGACTTAGTGCTGAACTGGCCCCCGGACTTTAGGAACAAGTCAAAAAGTTTAAAGGCTCCCGCCACAGCCCTTTGAGTATGGGCTTCCAGTATGTCTAATTGGTTAGCCAGCAGGGGAAACTGATTAATCTTGCGACCAAAGGCTTCCCTGAAGTCTGCATAGATTTTCGCGTCACGCACTGCCCGCACCATGGAACCGGCACAGGTAGCACCTACTCCTAAGCGGGAATAAGAAAGGACAATCCCTACGACATTGGCAACCCCCCGGTCAAGCTTACCCAAGGGGTATGCAACCGCTCCTTTGAAAGTCACTTCTCCTGTGGGCAGCTCGACGGTACCCATTTTCCACTTAAGTCGGTCAATGATGTAGCCGTTGCGGATTTCCTTCTCCTTATCGCCAGGAAGCCAAGCCGGCACTACGAACATAGCTACTTTTTCGCTCCCTTGCGGCTTGGCTGTAACGAC
>DAHVVW010000341.1 GCA_027357125.1 Clostridiales bacterium | reverse complement strand
TTAGTCCCCATGAGCCCCAGATCTTCCCGGATTACTTGCAGGAGTGTTTTGTTAACCGGGACCGTAAGCGTGTAATCCTCCCCATTTACCCGAAGCTGAAGTTCTACCTGTTTCATTGCTACGACCCTCACTTTTCCAGTCTGGATAGGGCCAGCCTTGCAGCCCGTGGAACAAGAACCTTGATTAAATGCCGCCGGTAATCTCCGCCGGAACGCCAGCTGTCTCGCGGCTTGGCTTCTGCAGCTGCTTTAAGACCAGCTTCTTTCAAATTATCTTCTATAAGTACTCGCCCGCTCAGAAAATCTTCGGCTTGGTAAGCCCGAATAGGGGTAGTGGCCGCCGTTGTCAAGGCTACTCTGGCCTGGCGGCATACTGTTCCTTTTTCATCCAATGCAAAATAGACGGAAACTCCTATAAGTGCTAAATCCATAGCCTTGCGCCGCGAAAACTTGATATAAGCCTGAGCATTTTTAAGGGCTACTGGAGGAATCAAAATATGGGTTAGAATTTCTCCCTGCTCAAGTACTGTTTTTTTAGCACCTAAGAAAAACCGCTCTAGCGGTAACTCTCTTTCTCCTTGCAGCCCAAAAAGCCTAACCCTAGCCCCTAAAGCCAACAGGGGTCCGGCACTATCAGCAGACGGCAGGGCGCTGCAGAGATTACCCCCGATAGTGCCCATGTTGCGCGTTTGCACTGAACCAACTCTACTGACACCGTCATGGAGTGCCGAGAACTTATCCTTGATAAGGGGCGACTTCTCCAGTTCTCGATGAGTGGTTAAGGCACCGATTGTTAGCCCCTTAACCGGGGAGTATTCTATTCCCTTTAACTCCAATCTTTTAATGTCGATGAGGGCAGAAGGTGCGCTCTGCCCCTTGCTCATCTGAACTAAGACATCCGTTCCGCCGGCATAAATCCGTGCCTTCTCCCCATACTGCAGCAGAAGTTCTGATGCTTCTTTTAGACTATCAGGAATAAATAACTCAAATTGCGGGAGCATTTTCAGCCCTCCCTTTTGAAAATAATCCTTAACCAGTATATATTAATTTTGGTTTTATTCGGACTATTTGCTGTTTAAGGCGTCCACTATCGTTTCCGGTTTTATTGGCAAGCTGTATACCCGCTTGCCAATTGCCTCGCTAATGGCATTACCGATGGCAGCAGCCGTTGGAGCAATTCCGGGCTCACCAACTCCTTTGGCACCGTAAGGTCCCTCCGGGTGATAATGCTCAACAAAGCTCACTGAGGTTTCCATGGTTGCATCCATAGCCGTGGGCACCTTATAGTCCACCATATTGGCATTTAAAACCTTGCCCCGATCAAAAATCATCTCTTCCATTAAAACGTGACCCATACCCATCACACAGGAACCCTCTATTTGTTGGAGACAGCCCAGAGGATTAATCACTTTACCCACATCATGAGTCGCTGCAATTTTTAAAACTTCTACCAGCCCTGTCTCAGGGTCAACCTCGACTTCAGCTGCCTGCGCCCCGTACATCCAGAATACCGTTGGGCGCTTGGATTGACGAGTGTCCGCGGTCGGCGGGTCAAAAATATCGGCAGTCGAATACGAACCGCGGCCAATAACTGGCGGTTGTTCTTTGAGAAGAGCTGTCTTTTTAATTTCGTTAATACGAATACTTTGACCCCCGGAACCAGTAATCTGTCCGCATTCCGCCTTTACCTGAGATGCCTCTAGTTTCCAGTACTTGGCCGCCAACTGTTTGAGCTGTTCCAGAACGTCTTTAGCCGCTAAAATCGCAGCATTTCCCACATGAAAGGTTAAGCGGCTGGAAGTCGTTGTTTTTTCAAACGGACTAAATTCGGTATCCACCGGAGCAACCCGTATTTTATCCACATCAATCCCTAGCTCATGCGCCACAATCTGTGAAACCACGGTCGTAATCCCTTGTCCCAGTTCCATTCCGCTTTGAAGTACGTTGGCTGTTCCGTCTTCATTAAATCGAATGATTACCGAAGAGTTGGACGGAGTCCCTGTGAGTTTAGAAAAGCAGGCGACTCCTTTAGCCCGGATTTTCCCGTCAGCAGTTATAACGGAACCTCCTTGCCCAGTCCACCCTATTTGCTGGCCAACGGCCTCCAGACAATCCTTAACCCCTACACTAAACAAGGGCTCTCCACTTGCAGAGATACTCCCTTCTTCTAACGCATTCGCTATTCGCAAGGCTAAAGGGTCAATATTTAACTCATGAGCTAAGACGTCCATCTGTGTTTCATAGGCCCAAGCTACTTCTGGAACTCCGTACCCCCGGTACGCACCGCCGATAGGCTTATTCGTACAGATGCAATAGCCATCTATTTTAATGTTTGGAATTTCATAAGGTCCACTCGCAGCAAAGCCGGCATTATAATTTATTCTCGGCCCAACCGTTGAATAAGCCCCTGTGTCCCAGTAAGCCACAATTTCCTGAACCACTAATTTGCCATCCTTTTTCGCACCGGTTTTAATCTTGAAATGAGCTGGACCCCGGACATTGCTGCCCGCAAATTCAT
>DAHVVW010000340.1 GCA_027357125.1 Clostridiales bacterium | reverse complement strand
GAACGCCTGGTGCGCATGTTGGAACCGGCTTTGATCAGCGTCTTGGCTTTTGTGATTGGGATGACCGCAGTCGGGGTATTGCTGCCAGTCTTTGAGGCGACTGTGCGCTTAAATTAATGGGTAGAGCGGCGGTTGATACACTAATATGAAGGAAAGCAGTTACTGAGAAAGCAAGTGAATCTCAGGGGTAAATTGGGCGGGAGGAGATTAGACTGATGCCTAACTCGCAGGAACCGGCAAACTCACAGGAGAAGGGGAACTTGCGGAACCATGGCTTTACCCTAGTTGAAGTGATGGCTGTGGTCGTAATTCTTGCAGTTTTAGCTGCTGTGGCTATTCCCAAACTTACGTCCGCTGCGGAAACAGCGCGCGTAAATGCTGATATCGCAACCGGGCACGAGGTTAAAATGGCTTTAGACCGCTACCAGGTGGAAAACGGGGTTTACCCGACGATTGACGAGATGGTTGTCAATAGCGGTGCGATTGTTAACGCTAATTTTGTCCCGAAATACATAAGTAAGTTGGACAAGTCTACAACCCAGCAGCGAGCGGCCGAGGATGTCAAAGGTTTCGGAGTGAAGCAGATTCCGGCAAGCTGGCCGGATACTACACCCTCTAACCTTATTATGATTTATCTTACACCTGACGGTTTAGGAGCAGAGGTTTGCACCTATAACTCGGACCTGTCCCAAGTGCTTTGGACATCGGCCTATTAGATTTTCACCAAACACTAATCAGGGGGGTACATAAGATTGCTTTATTACAGTATTGTTTGTGGCATATTTGGACTACTGATCGGCAGTTTCTTAAATGTAGTTATTTATAGGCTGCCGCGCGGGGAATCAGTGGCAGTTCCTCCTTCCCATTGTCCTGCCTGTGGGCATTTTCTTAAACCTTGGGAGTTAGTGCCTGTGTTTAGTTATCTTATGCTTAAAGGCCGCTGTGGAAGCTGCCACTCCCCTATTTCCTGGCGTTACCCCGGGGTGGAATTTTTGACTGCCGCGTTATTCTTTGCGGCAACATGGCAGAATGAGGGGTTGCTGAACTGGCGTTTGGGCATTAACCTAGTCTTTATTTCTATTCTTATTGCTTTAACATTCATCGATATCGATACATTGACACTATCGGATGTGTTGGTTTTGCCGCTCTTGGGAATCGGATTGGTGGCGGCATTTCTTGTTCCGGGAGGCCCATCGGGATGGGAAAGCCTGGCCAGTGCCTTGGGTGCAGGAGCTTTGTTCTGGTTGATCGCTTTAATTTATCCGCAAGGGATGGGGCTGGGGGATGTAAAGTTGGTTGCCGCCTTAGGTGCCTTCTTGGGCTTTCCACTGATCGTTTTGGCTGTTTTCTTGGCTAGCTTTTCCGGTTCGCTTATCGGTGGGGTTCTCTTCTTGCTGCGCCGGTTGGAATTTAGGCAGCAGATTCCATTCGGTCCGTTTCTGGCTTTAGGTGCAGTGGTTTGCCTCCTTTGGGGTGAGAGCATTATTGCCCTCTATTGGTCTTTGATCTTTTCGTCCTGAGAAAGGAGCGCTTGTGGTGAAGAAAGAGGGGTTAGTCGTTGAAATTACGGATAAAGAAGTTCGCTTGCTCCGCTTTCCTATGGGACGGGACTTCGAAGATGCTGGAGATGTTTTTATCGGAATATTAAATAAGAACGAAGTCATTTATGACCGAATTCCACTGGAGCAAGGAGTAGTGGCGCAAGGGGTTATTCAGCGGCCCGCGGAGCTTGCTTCAACTTTAAGAGAACATTTGGGCAAGCTGGGACGTAGGGTATCAGAACTTCCTGCTTTTCTCTCCCTGCCTACGCAATTCGGATTTATCCGGCATTTCTCGTTACCATGGATTGCTGTAAGATATAGGCAAGAGGCGATTCGCCATCTTGTAGAAGAAGAAGTGCCTTTTCCGGCAGGGGACAAGCTCTACGACTTTCAGACATTGGAGGAAAGCCCACAGGAAAACAGGTGGCACATTCTGATCGGAGCAGCCCGTCACTCCATAGTGGAATCATATACCGCTCCGCTTCTCAACGCAGGTTTGCGGGTGCAGGGTGTGGGGCTTGCCTTAGTGCATCTTGGGCACATGCTCAAAAGCGGAAGTGACGAACAGGTTATCTATGTGGAAGTGGAACAGGGGCAAATCCAGTTAGTGGTATTTAACGGGAAGATTCCGGAGGTTGTACGGACATTTACCACGGATTCCGACATTTCTGAACAGGCCGCTCTCGTGCGCCGGGTTCTTATGTATTATGCCCTTCAACAGAACCGGAGCGCGCTTACAAAGATTATCGCCAACGGGGGGGAGGCGCGGCTGCTGGCAGCGCGCTTGGTGCAAGAAGGACTGGTCCCCCTTTGGGAAGAAGCTTCTGCTTTTTCTTCTTTTGCTGATGCTCAAACCAATAGCATGGAGGCCACTAAGACAAACGAAGCAGTAAGCCCTACGCTTACACTTCTTAGTTATGCTGCAGCTTGTAGCATGAAGGGCAATAAACTTAATCTTTGGCATGAGTATGAGCAAAAAAAGAGAAAGTTTAAGTTTTGGCGAACTGCTATGGCAG
>DAHVVW010000033.1 GCA_027357125.1 Clostridiales bacterium | reverse complement strand
ATATTCCAGCACTACGATCAGGACGATGTTCCAATGTGGAGTTTGCCATCTCTTATTGATCTTAGCGAATATAGCTTTCGGAATCATGTCATCCCGTCCCATGCCATAGAGAAGTCGCGCCCCTGCCGCAGTAGCAACGATATTGAACACGGCCATGGCCAAGACAAAGCCAGCGGTATAAAAGATACTGAACCAACGTCCGCCGGTGAGTACTGCTACTTGGAACAGGGCTGTCTCCGCCCAACCCGGTTGGCTGATCAGCTCTTGCCAGTTAGGTATAGCCAACATGGCCAGATAACCGGTCACAAACATGGTTATCATGCCGATAATAACCGAAGCATAGATGGCTCTGGGAACGTCGCGTTTAGGATTATTTGTTTCTTCGGCCAGGGTAGTAATGGCATCAAACCCTAGGTAACTGAGGACCGATACCGAGGTGGCCGTGGCCAATGCCCCCATACTGCTAAACTGGAACGGCATGGTGCTAAACAGCGTGCCCGTGCCGACCCCATTAACCTGAACGGCATACGCCCAAACGGCGAAACCGATAAACACTACAAATTCGCCGATAACAACCATCCACAAACCAAGCTTGGCCATCAATTCCACGCCAAACAGGTTCAATAGCCCCATGCTAACTGCAAAAATCAGCAGCCATCCCCAATAAGGCACTTGGGGAAAGAACTGCATGACATAAATTGAAGCACTCATGGAGGTAACCGTAGGAATTAGGATGTAGTCCAAAATCAGGACCCAGCCGGCCAAGAATCCGATATGGGGATTCCAGCCGCGAGATACGTAGTTATAAATCGATCCGGCCAAAGGATAGTTTTGCACCATCACGGAATAGCTCATAGCGGTAAAAATCATTGCGATACCGGCTAACAAGTAGGGCAGGGATACCGTCCCACCCGATGTTTGCAGGACGAAACCAAAGATGATTGCCGGCGCTATGGGAATCATGTAGTTGATGCCAAAGGCAGTTAGCTCAATGACACTTAAGGAACGTTTAAGTTCCTGGGTATAGCCAAATTTGGCCAAATCCTGTTCGGCCGTTGACCGTGGCTCTGATGACATGCAAGTCCCTCCTCACTTAAGTTATGACGATTCTTTCCATCGAGAAAAACAAATCCGTGATTAGACAAGATTTATTGCCAGCTATTATGAAAGTATTATAATTGTAATTTTATTTTTTAGTACCTCCTTTCGTGACTTTTAGAATCTTTAGATATCTGAGCTAAATCCCCCCTTCCATCTTACTTAGCTATCTCATGTGCAGTTAATCTTTCATAAGGTCTGATGCTACTCTGCCTTAAACATTATCGTTTGTTCATATCCCGTAATGATCCGGTAATAACCGCTCAACATGCTGTTAACCTCATAATCCCCCGTGTCGATCAGCAAAGGTTTCCCTCCCAAAGCGGTAAGCTTATTCCTAGGTGTAATAACAATAATATTTTCTTTGCCAACCTGCCTGAGAACTCTGGGACTTAACTGTTGGTTACCACGGCCAAAAATATACCCTTGTCCTCCAATCACCGTAACGATAATTTTTGCTTTTTTACCCTGAATCAAATCCAGAAGCTGCTTCTCGGTTAGATCATTCGCCACAAGTTCTTTGTTGCGTATGGCATCAATGCCTAATAAGGTGAATTTAAGGTTGAGTTTTTGCATAATCGGTCGTGTCGTCGTCCCCGGTCCGATAATATAAAGAACGTCCGCCTGCATGTCTTCGATCACCTGGTCGGCGATCGAATTCAAAGCGGACGCTTCACCTTCTGTCCGCCCTGATTTCAGGCCCTGAACCAGTCTTTCCTCATGGGGAGCCTTTAGATAACCGTATAATTTGGCCGTAACCCTTCCCTCTCTGAAGGCATCTTCGTCGATATCCATAACCTCAGAATCCAGGATTTTCTTAATCTTCCCTTGCAGATACAGAAGGGCTACTTCACCAGCGTTCCTGGAATTGGTGGCATAGACGGCGGAATGAATTTTAACGCCGGCTGGAATCCCGATGACCGGCACATCCCTGTCACCAATCGCATCATAGATATTCCTGGCGGTACCGTCACCCCCAGCAAACAAGATTAGGTCAACCTTTTGCTCTGCCAGATCCCGGGCTGCTTTAACCGTATCTTGGGGAGTGGTCCTGCCCCTTTCAACCGTGCCAATGATAACCGGATCAAATCCACAATCGCGGGCTTCCTGTGCGCCCATCTCGTATGGGTAGGTGATAAGCTCAATTTCTTCCTTGATGGTTAAAAGCTTTTCCAAGGCGTGCTTAGCCCGTTGGGGGGACTCCGGCTGAGCTCCCAGTTCAATGGCTCTCTGCAAAATATCCGCCCCATCACTGCCCTTGAGACCTACTCTCCCCCCCATACCCGCAACCGGATTGACGATCAGACCCAGTTTCTTCTTCAATCGGATCCCCACCCTCTTTGAGTGCTTGAACTGTATTCCGCATTCCTATTGAACGCGGAATACAGTGACAATGGCTATTTTCCCCGGCTATTTATTCCCGTGTTTCTTGACGTAGACTTTCCAGGTCAGTGCCCATTTTTCGGGATTGTCCAAAGACTCCTCATCATTTCTCTTGTGGCTGGCAGCCTTATGTGGGGCAGCCATCAGTACTTCAGGCTGCTCGTATGCTTCCTTGGCGATGATCTTCATGGTTTCGACATACTCGTCGATATCGTCTTTGGAGTAAGTCTCGCAGGGCTCCAGGGTCATCGGTTCGGGAATCTCCCACGGATGATGGCTGGTCCAGTAGTGCGGCAAGCCATAATCCACCACCCGGTTGTTGATTTCGTTGGTGCCGACACCCGTATCTGCCTTCAGTTTTTCCCAGGAGTAACGGATTTGTTCCTGCCGGCGATGGCCATTGCCCATAAATGCGGACGACAGACCGGGAATCTCCATCATCTTCTTCTCCATATAGTTGTTATTTATAACAGAAGCATCCGCGCATTCCCTCAAACCATCCGGACCCATCATCATGGTCCAGGCATAGGCCCGCACAATCACGCCGGCCGTACCCATAAAATCACGAACTTTGCCAATACTCTCTGGGCGATCATAGTCCAAGTAATACTTGGCTCCGTCAAACTCCACCGTGGGAACGGGCAAGAACCTAGTCAGTTCTTCGCTGCAGCAAAAAGCTCCGTTGGCAGGACCGGATCCACCATGCGGGGTGCCAAATGTTTTGTGGACGTTGAAATGGCACATATCAAAACCGGCATCGCGGGCTCTCGCCACTCCCAGGAAGGCATTGGCGTTGGCTTGGTCATAGAAGCACAACCCGCCCACACTATGGACAATTTTAACAAATTCTTCTACCCGCGGATTGAAAAGCCCAATATCTTCAGGGTTCGTCATAAAGATAGCCGCGGTATGCTCGGAGACAGCAGCTTTCAAGGCTTCAATATCGGGGAAACCGTTTTTGTCCGGGTAAAGGGTAATTACTTTAAAACCAGCCGTGTGGGGAGCGGCAGCATCACAAGGATGCGAGAAAATGGTGGTGATAATTTCGTTCCGTTTGTCCAGTTCACCCTTAGATTCCCAATAAGCCCTCACCGTGCTGGCAGCAGTATACACCGCCGCATTGCCACCGCCCGGTTGGAAAGTAACCCTGCTCATGCCCGAAATTTCTTTAATAATTTGTTCGAACCTGTAGTAGATTTCCAGGATACCCTGAACGGTATCTTCATCCTGGCAGGGATGGAGTTCCGCGAAGTTCGGAACGGCCACTAATTCTTCATTGACCCGGGGGTTATATTTCATGGTACAAGTACCTTCACTGATGTCGTGGCAGATGTTGGAACCCATTGTCTCCTGTGACAGGTGGAGATAGTGCATGAGCACATGTTTTTGGGACAACTCCGGTAGATTGGGGAGTTCCTTTCTGCGCATGCCTGCCGGTAGACCCGCCAGAACATCCCCTGCTTTGGCTCTAACTTCCTCATCCGGTTGCGGAACGTAAATCGCTCTTTGGCCGGGGGTTGACATTTCATAAATGATGGGTTCGTTCCAACGTGCCTGTTGAAAACCTTTTCTTACTTTGACTTTGCCCACGGTATTCACCCTTCCTTTGTCAGTTCAGTCGTCAGTAACTCGCCTTTTACTTCGTTACTTCTTCTAACGCTAAAGCGAGTTTCTTGATGTCTTCCTTGGTATGGATTTCGGTTATACAATACAGGGCAGAGTTACCATACTCCGGGAATTCCTCGCTGAGATCCTTGCCGCCAAAAATCTTTTTATCTAATAAAGCCTTATTAATTTGGGCAACGGTCTTGCCGGTGCCATCAAAATTAACCACAAACTCTTTAAAGCTGGGCGACTTAATAACGGGAACTCTTAACCCTTTTATTTCGGATAACAGACTCATCGTATACTGAACTCGCTGCATAATGCCTTCGCCCAAGTCTCTCATGCCCTGCGGGCCTAACAAAGCCATATAGACGCCGGCGGCTATGCCGTACAGTGCCGTGGTGGTTCCAATAAAATCCTTGCCTTTTTCCCGAGAGGCATAAGATGTTCTATCATAGAAAACCTCACCGAAACCATATTCACCCTCTTCAGTGGTGGTGGTTAAGCCAAATAACAAGGAGGGATATTCAGCTACATATCTCTTGTCATCACGGGAAGCAATGAATCCGGACAAGCCGCCTCCCCATTGCATATGGAGACCGAACGGCTGGTATTCCCCGCACACGATGTCAGCCCCATATTCACTGGGAGGAGCAAGTACGCCCAAAGAGGAAGGGTCAACCCCAACGATCACTTCAGCCCCACTCTTATGAGCAATTTCCGAAACTTTCGTCCCCTCAGTCTCGATGAAGCCCAGATAGGACGGGTTCTCAAAGTATACAGCGGCTGTCTCCCCAGTAATCTTGCTTTCCAAATCTTTAAGATCAATAAGTCCGGTTTCCCTGTCATACTTCAATAGTTCAACTTTGATCTCCGGTTTGCAGTAGTTCTTAACGACTGCCAGCCTGCCGGGACTGATTGTGCCCGCCACTAACACTTGCTTGCGGCCGGACATCCTGGCAGCCATACGACAGGAAATCGCGATGGCGTTGGCCCAATCATACGTGGGAGTGCTGACAGCTTCCATGCCGACCAATTCTGCAATCATGCTTGAAGTTTCAAACAGAGCTTGAAATTTGCCATGATCGCCGTAAGCGTCGCCGACGTAAGCAGTAAGAAACTCATCGCGGGAGATTATTGTGTCTACAACGGACGGAACATAATGTTGCCAGGTGCCTGCTCCCAAGAAATTCAGATAATCCTTACAGGACTTATTCTTAGCTAATAGCCCTTCGACATGCCGTCTAATTTCATACTCGGACGCAAAGGCGGGGGGGATATTCATTTGGCCTTTGAACCGAAGATGTTCCGGAATTTCCTGAAAAACATCTTCAACACTATTAATCCCAATCTCTTTTAGCATTTTCTCTTTTTCATCAGGCACTGAATTCGGAATATAGGGATTTACATACTTACTCATTTACCTATCCTCCTGCATTCTACTTTGTCGATGTCTCGAAGTTTCTTGTACAATTTTCGATATGTTTCGATAACCTCGGTCGTCCTTCGCTCTTCTAGGAACTCTAAACCACCTCCTTGAATAAATTAAGGCGACTGAGTTATCATACAACCTCATTTTCCATCCATTTCGGCATTTTTATTCATTTTTCCTTTTTTAAAATAAAAAATAATAACGAAAACGAAATAGGCCAACCGGCTGTTCCCCATGCCATAAAAAAGGACAGAGGAAAAAAGTGATTGCATGCTGTTTCCCTCTGTCCTTGTACCTGAGAGATTTGATTAAATCATTAATCTTCCCCGTGGGTGTCTACTTTTTCAAATAGCTTCTCTCCAGAGGTCCGTCCGGCTACGGTACTCTTTACCTGAGAGTTTCAAGAACATTCCAGCTAAAGATGTCTTTTACTCCTTCGGTGCCTCCGCGTTGGCGAAGGTCTCTCCCCTAGCCATCTTCCGGTCTTTATTAAGTTATCGACAGACTTTGTATTATTATACTGTAACTTTAGCGAATTTTGTAGTCCCCTGCCGTCAACGGTTGTCTCGGTTCCCTGAGCTGCAACAGACTAATCCCTAAGGGTTACTCTCCAGTTAATCCCTAAATATCTTCCGGGTAAATAACAATTTTACTCTAATATAGCTACTGCTCTCACGGGCGAGCCATCGCCTTTGTAAAATTTGAGGGGAAGCGACATAAAGGTAAAGTCCTTTGCCAAAAGTTGATCCAGATTTGTTAGATTTTCAATAATGCACTTCTGATAGCTTAAGAAAATCCTATGCTTGGAAAGTACTGGATCCGCAAGCGGGTCTAATGAAGCGTAGTCCACGCCTATACCCTTTACACCGATATTCTTGCCAAGAGATTCCACGAGCTCATCAGACAGAACCGGATATCCCTCCCAGAACTTTGGCTGGCCCCAGTACTTATCCCAACCGGTATAGAAAAGAATAAACTCTTTGCCGCTTATATCATACTTCGCAAAAATTTCTATTCCTATCTGTGAATTTACTTTATAGTCCAAGCAGTCGATTACTATCCCTTTGCCGATGAAGAACTCTAAACCCTGAGTATCGGCAAAAAAACCTTTTTTGTTTACATGGGAATTGCAGTCAACGTGTGTCCCAACATGGGTAGTCATTTGGAACTTAATCAAAGAATACGCATCCCCGGCATCCAGGTTTCCGACTTTCTCGAACAGCGCCTCGGGAGCACCGGGAAAAACAGGCATTCCATTTTCCAGCGTCCGGCTTAAATCAAGTACCCGCACCATCTGAGTCCTCCCTTTGTAGTTATGTGGTCGGTCGGTACCGAGATTGTTGCTTTTTCTTAAAGGGGATATTCTACAAACTTGGCCATAATTCCTCCCAAGAAATAAAAAAATACCCACAAAAAAATAATCCTAACTCAATTAGCTGATTGACACCTCTAAGCAACCGCACAAACCCAAATTCTCTAATAGACCCCCCGCCCAATTTGATCTATAGCTTATGCTTCACTCCTGTTACACGTTAAACCTGAAGTGAACGATATCCCCATCCTGCATAATATAGTCCTTGCCCTCGAGGCGCACCAAACCCTTGTCCCGGGCTCCGGCGACCCCGCCGTTAGCGACAAAGTCTTTATACGAAACAACTTCAGCCCGGATAAACCCGCGTTCAAAATCTGTATGGATAACTCCGGCCCCTTGCGGTGCCTTTGTCCCTTCCCGAATTGTCCATGCTTTTACTTCCATCGGGCCTGCCGTAAAAAAGGTCATCAACCCCAGAAGGCGGAAGGCTGCCCTAATTAAACGGTCAAGCCCTGACTCCTGTAACCCTAAGTCAGCCAGGAAATCCCCTTTTTCCTCGGGATCGAGTTCAGCAATTTCCGCTTCGATTTTAGCACAGATGACCACCGCTTCCGAGCCTTCGGCCACGGCAATTTCGCGCACTTTCTGCACATATGGGTTTTCATCCGCCGTGCTAATCCCGTCTTCGCTCACATTGGCCGCGTAAAGTACCGGTTTAGCCGTAAGCAACGGAAAACTTTTGAGAATCTCCAGTTCTTCTTCCGTAAAAGTAAGCGCGCGCGCCGGACGCCCCTGATCAAAGGCTTCTTTAAGCCTGTCCAACAGCGCAACTTCGACCTGCGCTTTCTTGTCCCCGGATTTCAAGAGTTTAGAAGTCCGCTCCCAACGCTTGTCCACGCTCTCTAAATCGGCCAGGATTAGTTCGTACTCGATCGTTTCAATATCCCGTTTAGGGTCGACACTGCCCTCCACATGCACGACATTACTGTCTTCAAAACAGCGCACAACGTGGACAATGGCATCAACCTCCCGGATATGGGACAAAAACCTGTTCCCCAGCCCTTCCCCTTTACTGGCACCCTTTACCAAGCCGGCAATGTCCACAAATTCTACCGCAGCCGGAACAATCCGATCCGGTTTCACCATTGCGGCTAAGACCTGCAACCGCTCATCCGGGACTTGAACAATTCCGATATTCGGATCAATGGTGCAGAAGGGATAATTGGCCGCTTCTGCACCCGCTTGCGTGATAGCATTAAATAAAGTCGACTTCCCCACATTGGGCAACCCGACAATTCCAGCTTGTAAACTCATGTGTACCCTCCCATAATACAAATTTAATCGTTTTTAGTAATAATCTCTTTAATCTGCCTTTCAAGCTTGACCCGCGGAATCCAGGCTTGATGACTGCATTTAAGACACTGAATCCGGAAATCCATGCCCGTGCGCATCACTTTCCAGTCATAGTTGCCGCAGGGATGTGGCTTGCGCAGCCTCACGACATCTCCGACATTTAACTGAATCAAAAGGGCTACCTCCCTACGGTGATTTTTCACCCATGATAACAACATGCTGCGGCTGTGGTATCCGTATTCCTTCCTCCAGAAATGCTTTCTGAATCCGACGCCTAAGTTCTCGCTCAAGCCCCCACTGTTCATTAGCCTTCGTATACGCAATAACCCGCAGCACCGCGTTGCGTTCCCCGAATTGTATCACACCCTGCACGGAAGGAGGCTCAACAATCTTATCCTGATACTGCCGACTGACCTCCTCGCAGACTGCGTGCATAACTTCCATGGCCCGGTCTAAATCCTCATCAGAAGGAACCTGAATATCTACCAAAGCGCGCATTTTGCCGCGATTATAATTAGTCACTGCCGTAATGCTGCCATTCGGAATAATGTGCAGTTCCCCACCCCAGTCGCGCAAGCGGGTCGCTCTTAAACCTATTTCTTCCACCGTTCCGGCAAACTCCCCGACTTTTATATATTCCCCGACGGAAAACTGATTTTCAAACAAGACAAAAAAGCCACCGATAACATCCTTAACCAGACTTTGCGACCCAAAACCCAACGCAACTCCCAGCACACTCGCTGATGCCAGTAAAGTCCGGGTATCAAAGTTAAATACCCGCTCAAGCAAGTGCACAATAACGGTGAATGTTATCACGTAAAAAGCAACACTGCGCAATAGGTGATACATCGTATTGGCTTTACTTTCATCGAACAGAATTTTTCTTGTGCGCACCAGCAAAAGACGGTGCAACAAGTAAACTAAAACTCCGTACGAAATTCTGGCGATAACTAAAACCAGAACAACATAAACAAGCTCGTTCAGAGCTTTGCTGGCAATATCTTGCCAATTTAGATCCCGGGCGGCTGTAAACCAATCAGTCATAGCACTCTTCTTCCTTAAGCTATACTTCGGGTAGCAATCCTTCACCAGACGGATACCTTATGTTACCACTTTAAGACATCCGTCTGGTTCTTCAGGCTTGGCAAGTTCAGATTGTTAACTTCCCTCTGCTAGTATCTGCAGATCTTGCGCGCTCAATCCTGTCCGCACTTAATACCATAGTCCTTTAGGAAGATTAAGCCAGAAATTTTCCGTTACTTTTACCGAAAATACTTTGACGAGAAGATCAAACATACTAAGCAGATAGGGATATAAATAAGAACTTTGGATAAGGGTGAAGGCATTTCCGTCAAATCCAAGCTTAACCAGCGGAGAAACTAATCCGGCTAAAACTGCCAAACCTAATAAGGAACCAAGCCCGCCGAGAACAAGCCCGCCTCCGCGGTTGGCAGCACCCCCGACCGTGCCAAACGGTGCCATAATCATGGCCCAGACAATCTGAACCAGGGTAACAATTACCAAGTACACCAGTGCAAAAGCCAGCAGGTAGAGCAGATTCTGACTAATTATCCCTGCTAGGCGGTGGGCTGCTTCCTCGAAAACCGACTGCGGAATCGTCTGCGCTGAGAGATTCGGTAATGCCGGTAAGCCGCCGAGCAAATCCCGCCAGCCATCCGGCAAAGCTGCCAATACATCGCCTAAACCCTTTTGGGTAGTCAGTTGACTCTCAAGTCTGGGCAGAATAAGTTTATATACCCTCCCTTCAAGCATTCCCTGAAGGGAAAATGTCCTTTCCAGCCAGTTATAAACATTCAAGTATTGGCTGGCAGCAAGCACAAGACCCGCAATGCTGGCAAGCAAATTAACAAGTCCGGTCAAAAGCCCTTTGCGATACCCTTGTAAAGCACCAAGCAATATAAAACCAATAATCAGAACGTCTACAAGATTCATACCATCCTCCTGTTCTTAACTCTCGCGCAAAAATGCCTTGATTCCCCTTCAAACAGTCCGCTCACTGCAGGAAAACTAAATATACCCTATTCTATCTCAAGAAATATAAGTATTCGTTCCAGGCAGGAAAAATTCCTGCAAGAAATGCGGTCTAATGATCACCAGAACAAAAAGGTAGCACCCGTACCCTTTTACACAAACAAAAAAGGAATACCGATGCTACCTTAAAACTTGATTAGCAATGTTTTTTAATTTTCTTTGGGAATTGGCGGGGATGCGTGCGAATCGAACACACCTCGGAACGTTCTGCGTCCCGACACGCGGATTTGAAGTCCGGGGGCAGCACCAGCCACCATCCATCCCCATAAATTCTGTGTATTTTAGTTTAACACATATTATGCCGAATGAAAAGTTCCGGACTCGTTAAATGACCGTTGGCTGCCGCTAGATAACCCGCTTACTTCGTAGAATGGTGATGATGTGCAACAAAAAACGCACATACCAACCTCCTCCTGCCAGCAAAGCTGCCGTGGTTTTCCGGTTGTCTGC
>DAHVVW010000339.1 GCA_027357125.1 Clostridiales bacterium | reverse complement strand
TTGCCTGCCGCGTTGGGGGACAGGGTGCTCGGGGACAGCGGGTTCAGGGACAAGGGTGGCCGATCAGAGCTGTTGGAACTGGATGAGACGGTAGCTCTGGCGGAAGCGGAAGCCATCAGACGCGCTTTGCGCCTCTCGAAAGGGAACAAGCAGGAGGCGGCGCGTATGCTGGGGATTCATCCGTCCGGGTTGTATCAGAAACTTAAAAAGTACGAGATTTCGGAGTAGACTGGGCGGAGGAACAGAAGAAAGGGAAGTTGCCTTGCAGAGCGAACAGCTCCGGCGCGTGGTACGTTTGTCTCCGGTGGAGATAAACGCCGAAGCCGCTGAACCACAAAGAATCACTTCGCGGCGAAGTATGCGGGCAATGCAGCTTGCCAGGACGAGCATTGGAGGGCCAAAATGAGCAGCATCTTGAAACAAGCAATTGAATCGTTCTTTGACAGCAGTGGCTCTCCTGTGGCGGAAACGCCCCAGGAGTGGGTGTATTCCACCTGCGGCTACTGTTCGGTTGGCTGCGGGTTATACATTGGGGTCAAGGACGGTCGTGCGGTGGCCGTGGAAGGAAATCCCGCTTATCCAGTCAACCACGGGCGCTTGTGCATTAAAGGGCTCTATGAATGGAAAGTGTTACACCATCCGGAGCGGGCCGCTGTGCCGATGATTCGCAGGAACGGCCAGTTGGCGACAGGGACGTGGGATGAAGCGCTGGCCCTGATGGTTACAAAACTTAAAGAAAACTTGCAGGCCTACGGCCCGGAGTCTGTGGGGATTTACCATTCAGGCCAGCTCTTGTTGGAAGAGTACTATGCTTTGGGCAAACTGGCCAAAGGAGTGGTGGGCACTCCGAATTTCGATTCGAACACGCGCCTATGCATGGCTTCCACTGTCGAAGGGTATATCCGGTCCTTTGGCGCTGACGGGCCGCCGGGTTGTTATGATGATCTGGACCAGGCTAAGCTGATATTTATTTTTGGGTCAAACCCGGCGGAAATGCACCCTCAGCTCTGGCAGCGGATTATTCGCAGCCGGAAACAAAACGGGGCTAAAATAATTGTCGCTGATCCACGCTTAACCCTGGCTGCGCAAGTTTCCGACTTGCACCTGGCTTTGCGGCCCGGGACGAACGTGGCTTTGCTAAACAGTATCGCGCATGTTCTGATTGAAGAGGGTTTAACTGACCCTGCCTATATTGCTGAACATGTGAGTGGATATGAGGAACTGCGTGAGCTTGTGCAGCATTACCCGCCTGAGCGGGCCGAGGCTTTAACCGGGGTTAAAGCAGAGATGATTATCGAGGCGGCCCGGATGTTCGGTCGTTCTCCCTCGGCCACCACCTTTTTCTGCCAAGGGGTTAATCAGAGCATGTCTGCCACGGACAGCGTGACCCTGATCAATAATTTGCACCTCCTTACCGGGAAAATAGGAAAACCTGGTTCGGCACCTTTTTCCCTCACGGGTCAAGCCACCGCGATGAGCAATCGGGAAGTGGGGGCCGGACGCTATCTCCCAGGGTTCCGCAACCCGCAAAATCCTGTCCACCGACGTGAAGTCGCTGAGTTCTGGGGCATTGAGGAAAACAAACTTCCTCACAAAACCACAGATATTATGCGCATGCTCAAGTTGATCGAAGAAGATAAGCTCAAAGTCCTGTGGGTGATCGGGACCAATCCGGCGGTATCCTTGCCCGATCAAGGCTACGTGCGCACCCTTCTGGACAAGGTGTTTCTGATTGTACAGGATGTTTACTATCCTATGGAAACGGCCACGTACGCGGACATCTTTCTGCCGGCTGCCCAGTGGGGGGAAAAGACCGGCACCTACACCAATTCGGAGCGACGGGTCAATGTGGGATATAAGGCCGTGGAGCCACCGGGGGAAGCCAAGGCCGATTTGGACATTTTTAAGGCAGTGGCTGAGCGGCTCGGGGCCGGCAGAATGTTTTCCTGGTCCAGCAGCGAAGAAGTCTTTGCCGAGTGGGCGGCACTTTCGCGCGGATGCCCGAATGACATGTCAGGTATGACTTATAAGCGCATGGAGCAAGAGGGAGGGCTACAGTGGCCCTGCCCTGAGCTTGGGCATAAGGGGAAGCCCCGCTTGTACACCGAAGGGAATTTCCCCACCCGGGAAGCTGACTCCCAGGCCTATGGTCCCTATAATCACGATGAAGGCCGGGCGCGAGTCTGGGGTGTGGACTACTGCGCGCCCCCGGAGGTTCCGGATGCGGAATACCCGTATTGGTTAAATACAGGCCGGATAATCGAGCATTACCACACGCGCACGAAGACTAAACGGGTGCCGGAGCTAACCGCCCTGTCCCAAGAGGGGTTTGCGGTCTTAAATCCGGAGGATGCGATCAAGTTGGAAATAGCCGATGGGGAGAGAATTCGGGTGGTTTCCCGGCGCAGTTTTATTGAAATTAGAGCAGTATTGAAAGAATCAGTCAGTCCGGGGCAAGTGTTCGTCCCATTTCATTACGGAGACTTAGATCCCGGAGAAGAGCATTTGAAACAAGCGGCCAACCATTTGACCCTGAATTGGGTCGATCCCTTTTCCAAACAGCCCATCTACAAAGTGGCGGCTTGCCGCC
>DAHVVW010000338.1 GCA_027357125.1 Clostridiales bacterium | reverse complement strand
AGTAGGGAACCATTGATAAGCAAGGACGGCAATGCTGCATAAGTTTTGCGAACTTTAGACTCTTAAGTTATTACTTTACCACAAAAATAGCTTGAGATGATAATAGCAAAAGATTCAGACATTAGTGTTCGGCAAATTTAATTTGCATCCTTCAGTTTTTTTAATTTGCGTACCACGGTCGACTGGTTAACGCCCAAGGCTTCTGCCGCCTTGACCGTGGTCCCGTACATTTCCATCGCCAGGGAAACAAGCTGGTGCTCTACTTCATCAATGGCAGTCTTGAGCGGGATCACCCCCGCTACCGCGACCATACGCAACGGGTCTTGCTCTTTTTCATAGAGGACGTCATTTACTTCCTTGACCTTAATAACCTTGCCCTCAGCTGTAACTATCAGTCTTTCAATGACATTAGCCATCTCGCGGACATTCCCTAGCCACTTGTAATTAAGCATTAGCTCGATTCCTTCGGCTGCCAATTCTTTTTCCAGGCTGTAGCGTTTGTTATTTTGTTTAAGGAAAAAATGAATCAGGGGAATAACATCTTCTTTGCGTTCCCTTAGTGGCGGAATCTTGATCGGAACAACATTCAAGCAGAAAAAGAGGTCTTCCCGAAAAGCTCCTTTGTCGACCAACTCTTTCAGGGGTTGGCCCGCGCTGGCAATAATTCTTACATCAGCTGCAAGCGCTTTATGCCCATTTTCTACGCTTAGTTCTATATCCTGCAGTACCCGCAACAACCTTGATTGTAGGCTTAAGGGCAGCTGTTCGATTTCTTCTAAAAAAAGTGTGCCCAAGTGGGCGCGCTCTAAGACACCGGCTTTCCTGCCCGAACCACTTTTAACACCGAAAATTTCCTGGGACAGCAATTCCTCAGGTACGGTGCCGCAATTAAGTTTCAGAAAAGGGGCATTTTTACGTTCACTGTGCTGGTGAATGAACCTGGCTATTTCTTCTTTGCCTACTCCTCTTTCTCCGATTAAAACTACCGGAGAATCTACTTTGCTCACGCGTTGAGCCAGATCTAAAACATTCTCCATTGCCTGGGAGCGCACAATAAGGTTGAATTCTGGGTCAATATTGTTTTTAAGCTGCACAATCTCAGACTGGTACTTTTCTGAAAGTTGCTTGCTCTCGTCTAAAGCTTCTCTGAGAATAAGAAGCTCACTCATGTCCCGGATATTAATGACGATTTTACCTATTTCCCCTTCCTCATCCACCACGGGATTACCCGTAATAACTAAGGAGTGGTCAGCATAGGGCCTTTCCAGAATGTTTACCGGGCCTGACTCTTTTTTCACCATCTGAATGATATTGTTGGAGAAAAGTCCTTTGTCAACGAGATCCCGGAAATGCTTGCCCACCAGTTCAGCAGCACCAATGCCCAAAATCCGCCCTACCGCAGGATTACAGCGCAGAATTTCCCCCTGATCGTCACAAATAATAATACCGTCATAGGAGGAGTCAACAATCGTCTTAAGTTGGTCGTTTAAGTGCCTGACACTGTACAGTTCCTGCAGGATCTTCTCGATTTCCGAAACATCCTGGAAAACTCCTACCGCTCCAATAACTTCCCCGTTTTTGAGGATCGGTGTCCGGTTAGTGATGTATTGGCGCCTGCCCACCTGAAACTTAATCCCGAATGCCGGTACCCCACTGCGTACTACTTCTAAAAGTCCGGTGGGGATGATAACGTCAGTCAGGAACTTGCCTACGGCTTCTGCGCGCGTCGAACGCGTGGGTTTCTCGGCGGCAGGGTTAAGAGAGGTAATAATCCCCTGTTTGTTAACCGCTAGGATCCCGTTATGGGCCGAATCAAATACAGCCTCAAGTTCCTGACGTCTAAGCTCTGAATGTTGGAATAAGGCCAAACCCAGGTGATATTTGGACACCACACCCGTGATTTCATCTTGGCTGTTTAACACAGGGTAAAGTTCAAAAGGCAAATCCCAAACTTCTTCTACTAGAGTATCTTCCTTAAGGGGGACAAAACGAGTGGTAAGGTAATTAACAGCCTTATCAGCTGCCGCTACCGCGTCCAATCCCTTTTCCAGGATCTGATCCTTGCTTACCATACCTTGAATATGACCTTGTTCAGTCAAAAGGGGTAATCCGGGCACTTTCTTCTCTCTCATTAAGGCCAACGCATCTTCAATGGTATTGTGAGCATAAAGGCAGATTGACAGGCGTGTCATCACCTGGCCGACACGTAATTGCATGTGAAATCCCCCCTTAGGATGTAAGCATACTTTCGAATAAGTTAAGCAAAGGGCAAAGAAGGCAGCATGCACTCTCACCTAGGTTGGAGCCTGCCCTCTTTGCCCGCTTTCAGTGAATTGGGTGCAAGTTTTTAGAATGCTTAGCGGTTTATTGTTTCTCCCAGTACCATGCCGGAGATAATGAGTTTTTGAATATTAGAGGTTCCTTCAACAACTTGGAAGGACTTCGCATCGCGCAGGTAGCGCTCAGCCGGATATTCAGAGGAATACCCATAGGAACCGAGGATCTTCATAGCTTCGTTAGCGATATGCACGGCAGACTCAGCTGAGAAATATTTGCCCATTGAAGTCTCGTACTGGTTCGGCAGGCCTTGGTCTTTG
>DAHVVW010000337.1 GCA_027357125.1 Clostridiales bacterium | reverse complement strand
CTGTGCCTACGATCGAATACCTAAGGTTAGCGGGAGCTAAGGTCATCCTGGCGTCGCACTTAGGCCGTCCGAAGGGGGGGCAGGTAAACAGTAAGTATTCCTTGGCTCCGGTTGCTAAACACTTAAGTGAATTATTAAAAGCTGAAGTGCCCTTAGCGCCAGACTGCGTGGGAGAAGAAGCTGCTAAAGAAGTGGCAAAGCTTTCAGATGGCCAGGTGCTCCTGTTGGAAAATGTCCGTTTCCATGGCGAGGAAGAGAAGAACGATCTGGAATTCGCCCGCCAGCTCGCCGCTTTAGCAGATGTTTTCGTTAATGACGCTTTTGGCACTGCTCACCGCGCACATGCCTCGACTGAAGGGGTTACCCGCTATATTCCGGGTGTGGCCGGGTTCCTTATGCAAAAAGAGCTTGAGGTTATGGGCAAGGCCTTGGAGTCCCCGGATCGTCCGTTCGTGGCGATCATCGGCGGGGCCAAAGTCAGTGATAAGATCGGAGTTATCGAAAATTTACTTAAGAAAGTTAATTCCCTCATAATCGGGGGCGGGATGGCGAACACTTTTCTCAAGGCGCAGGGATTTGAAGTTGGCAAGTCCCTGGTGGAAGAAGATAAAGTTGAACTGGCGCGGGAGCTTTTGGCCCAGGCTGAGAAGCAGGGCGTCAAGATCAAACTGCCGCTCGATGTGGTCCTAGCCACAGAGGTCAAAGCCGGAGCCGCTGTCCGTACGGTAAGTGTCCGGGATATTGCAGCGGAGGAGATGGCTCTTGATGTTGGTCCGCATACAGCGGAGGAATTCGCCAAGGAAATTGCCGCTGCCAAGACAGTTGTCTGGAACGGGCCGATGGGAGTATTTGAAATAGATGAGTTTGCGAAGGGAACGGAGAAAGTGGCCCAGGCGGTGGCAGCCTGTTCCGGCATTACTATTGTAGGCGGGGGAGATTCAGTCGCGGCGGTGGAGAAAATGGGGGTTGCCCCTAAGATCACCCACATATCCACAGGGGGTGGAGCCTCGCTTGAATTTTTGGAAGGAAAAGTGCTGCCTGGAGTCGCGGCCTTGCAAGACAGAGACTGATAATGAAGGGGGACATTAAGAGGTGAGTAACCGTCGCCAAATTATTGCCGGGAACTGGAAAATGCATAAAGACAATGGGGAAGCCAGGGATTATGCCGCCAAATTCTTAGAGCTGGTGGGAGAAATAACTGAGCTTGATATGGTGATCTGTGCTCCGTTTACCGCGCTCTCTGTCTTAAAAGACGAGCTGGAGGAAAGCGTAGTTCATCTGGGAGCGCAAAACATGTTCTGGACTGGGGAAGGGGCGTATACCGGGGAAATTTCCCCCCGCATGCTTACGGATATGGCCTGTACCTATGTCATAATCGGGCATTCTGAACGCCGGGAAATCCTCCATGAAACAGACGAGATGATCGCCAAGAAGGTTAAAGCTGCTTTGAATGCGGGCCTCAAGCCGATCCTGTGCGTGGGCGAAAATTTGAACCAGCGCGAGGATGGTCGGGCTCTGGCAACGGTGCGCGGACAGGTTGAACGCGATTTGCCTGACTTAAGTCCCGAGGAACTGCGCCGAGTGGTCATCGCGTATGAACCGATCTGGGCGATCGGCACCGGACGCACCGCTTCAAGTGCAGATGCTCAGGAAATGTGCGCCGGGATTCGTTCGACTGTGGCCGGAATCGCCGGAGTGGTGGCTGAGGAAATTCCTATCCTTTATGGCGGCAGCGTGAAAGAGGGCAATATCCAGGAGCTTATGGCTGAGACTGATATTGACGGAGCCTTAGTCGGGGGAGCCAGCCTTGATGCCGAAGGGTTTGCCCGCCTGGTCCGCAATGCGCTTGGGTAATTGGATTAACCCGGTAACTACTCTGAAAATTGTCGGCAAGCTACCTTGCCCGCTCACCACGCGCCGGAGCTGTTCACTTGTCGACTCTGCTACCGCGCCAAACCTCTGGGTAATACCTGAAGTGAACCGTGGCGCGGCTTAACGCTTCGTCGACTGCGCTCACGACGCTCCTCTGCTCGAACGGTTCGCTCTGCAAGGCAACTTGCCTGTTTTCATTTTCTGGTGGTGCCGTTTAAGCGGCATGAAGGTCTACTCGGGAGTCAGGAGCTACTATTCTAAGTACTGAATTCAAACTACTGACTACTGAATTCTAAAAGTGCTGTAGTGAGGTGTATTTATTGCCACAGACAACAATAGGTAATAACCCGGCTGTGCTTAAGCCTCTGGCTGCGGGGAAACCCCTTATGCTCATGATTTTGGATGGTTGGGGGCATAGTGATACATATGAGGGGAATGCCATTGCCCATGCAGTTCTCCCCAATTTTCAGCGCGTGGAACGGGAGTATCCCCATGCTTATCTGAAAGCTTCAGGGGAGGCGGTGGGGCTGCCGACCGGACAGATGGGAAACTCAGAAGTCGGACACTTGAACATGGGGGCAGGGCGCATCGTTTATCAGGAATTGACCAGGATTTTCAAAGCCATAGAAACAGGCCAGCTAAAGGCCAACGAAGTACTAATTGAAGCTATGGCGAAGGCTAAAAGGGGAGGAAAAGCCCTTCATTTTTTGGGTTTGGTGTCTGATG
>DAHVVW010000336.1 GCA_027357125.1 Clostridiales bacterium | reverse complement strand
TCGCTGTTCCGTAATAGAATGAGCCCCAGAGTTTGGGGGTATGCTTGATCATTTCGATATATGTGCTTTTTAATACCGAATGGAAGCTTTTGTTCAGGAATTCTCCAAAATCTAAATGAGAGATTTCAACTGCCGGAGTTTTGCTTTGCATGGCTTCAATGATGGCCTCAGCCGCCCGGATGTGGCCCGCGCCAAAGGTGGCTGAAAAAATGAGTACGCGTAAATTGTTCAACGTAAAAACCCTCCTCTAAGGCCCGATAATTTTTAAGCTCTGGATATATTTTTTCCTTTTTTCAGATCCCCGATGCATTATTTTTTTTTGCTTTGCTTGTGACGCTTAAATGTTGAGGCTATGTTTGTTAAATACTTACACTTATAAGACTGCGCAAGTGTGTAAAAAGTTCGCTTAGGCAGTTCACAATTATGTTAAAGATCGATTAAGATTGTGTGAACTTTTACCGGGAATTAATCGTCTTTATGTTTAGACAGTGCATACTTTACAATCAGCTTTGCAGAAAAGGTAAGGGGCTGTGCTGTGATCGACACATATCTAATTGAAAGAGCCCGTGGTGGCGATGAAGACGCATTGTCAGCATTAATCTTAAACTATACGCCCTACGTTTACCGGACAGCCTTTGCTTTTCTGCATGATTCGATGGAGGCTGAAGATGTTGTCCAGGAGGTCTTCATTAAGGTTTACCGGTCATTGCCGCAATTGAGCGAAGCGCGGGCCTTTCACTCCTGGTTATCGAAGATTATCACCCATCAATGCCTGGATCGGGCAAAGAAAAAGCAGGCGACGCCAATTTCTGATGAGTCTTTAGAAGCACTGGCGTCACCCGCGCATAGCAACTACGATCGGCGTCTTATAATCAAAGAAGCTTTAAGCACTTTAAGTGAGGAACACCGTACGGTGTTGGTCTTGCGCGAGTGGCAAGGGTATGATTATCATGAAATTTCGTTGATCCTGGGAATTCCCCTCGGTACGGTCAAATCGAGAATCAGTTCGGCCCGGATGCAGATGCGAAAATTGTTAAGTGATCAGAAACTGGCACATGAGGAGGGGTAGACAAATGGATTGCCGTCATTGCCTGGAAGAAATCTCGGAATATGTTGATGAAGAATTAACGCCTTGGGCAGAGAAAGATATTCAAAGCCATTTGCTCTCTTGCCCTGAATGTCATAAGTATTTCAGGGAACTCAAGGAGATGCGCTTGGAAATCATAGATTCGATTAACAAAGTTCCCGTGCGCAGCGATTTAGGAGCGATGGTCCTAAGTGCTGTGAAAACTGACCACACAAAAAAAATGCAAAGACTCACCTGGGTTACGGTTGCTGTTTTGATTCTCTTGGGAAGTCCTCTGCTGTTTCTGTTTTCCCGCCGCATTCTAACCCTGGTACGCTTAATTTATTCCATTGGATTAACGTTCTTGGGCTTAGTACAGACGGCGTTGGGTTATCTGTCGCCGCTCACTATTTTCGCAACCGTAACGGCTTTGACAGTTCTTATGTGTCTGGGTCTATACGTGATGCGGGGCTTGCTGCGTGAACCGGATTCAAGAGAGGTGTTTTCATGAAACCCTTTAAGTTTATAATCTTAATATGTGCCCTGATGTTTGTATTGGCTGTACCGCTGCAAACTTTGGCCCAGTCTGAGGGAGATCTTGACAAAACGCCGGTATTTGTTCCCGAGAACAGTACGGTTGAAAGGGTTGTTGTCTGGGGAAATGATGTCCGGATAGCGGGAACTGTTAAAGAAATCGTGGTGGTGATCTATGGGGATGTTTACCTGGAACCTACCGCGAAAGTTGACTTGGTGATGGATCTTGGTGGACACGTGCATGATTCCTCGGGAAAGAGCAGATATAAAGATATCTTTGAGGTCTCGTTTAACCAAGAGCTGCTTAATCAGCTCCTTCTGGCAGGTTCTTTGATCCTGGGATTATGGAGCTTGCGGTTGACACTCAGTTTTTTGGGTATTCTGGCGCTTACCGCTTTGGGGCTGGCACTTAGAAACCGATTAAGATACGCCAGGGAACTTCTGCAGGAACAGGGCCTACGCATGCTTGGGTTAGGGCTCACTCTGGCGTTGATTTCCCTGACCGTTTCCGTGCTGTTGACTTTCACTGTGATCGGAATTCCTCTGGCCCTGCTTATAGGTGTGATTGCACTGGTTTCCGCTGTCATTGGTCTGCTTCCGGTCATGGGGTATCTTAGTGATAAATTGCTTGCTTCCAGTCTGTCCAGCCATCCGCCGTTAACCTATTTCTTTGCTCAGGCAGTGCTATTGGTGGCCCTCGCTAACCTTCCGCTAGTCGGGTTTGTTTTTATCCTGTGTGTCGGGTGGACCGGCGTCGCTGTGACGTGGGTTTCCTTCCGGAAAAAAAGACATATTTCTCATCCAAAGTCCTAAATCCATGTGAAAGCTCCCTAGGATATGCAGCAATTCAGATGAAAAAACGCAATCTATTGAACTCGAACCGAGACTTAATCCTCATCATCCTGGGGAACGCGGGAATACATAATATTGGACGAAGTAATATTGACCTTAACCTCTACTTCAAGCACGGCTTCTTTATAGAGCTCCCGCCATTTAGATTCGACTTGCTC
>DAHVVW010000335.1 GCA_027357125.1 Clostridiales bacterium | reverse complement strand
CTCCGGATTCGGGAACAAATTGTGTCCAAAATAATGCTTTTATTGCATTCAACAACAATTACAAACTCGTCGCCACCAATCCGAAAAACAGCATCCTGATTCCTTACACAGGTTCGCAATATCTGTCCGGCACTGATCAAAAATTTATCCCCGGCGAGATGCCCATATGTATCATTCACGAATTTGAGACCGTTAACATCTGCCATGATAATTCCGAACGGTTTTGGACATTGTATTTTTTTCTGATAAACTTGGTCAAAATACCGGCGGTTAAAAAGGTTGGTTAATGGATCTCGAATCGATTTTTCCCAAATGGTATTTAACATTTGCTCCCGTTCGCTGACATCGCGGGAAAACATCATTACACCCGCGAAGTTTCCAGGGATAATGACCGGGGAATATACATTCTCGATAAATAGGTTTTCAATTTGAATAATTCGATGCCACTCCTTATCAAAACAAGCATTTATTAACTTTTTATGAATCATTTCTTGAATTTCCGGTTTGTGACACCCATAAACATTATGATGTTCTTGCTGCTGCCATCCAAGCATCTGTCTTGCAACAGCATTGGACCAAACAACATTACCTTCTTGATCAATTAGGGTTAGGCCTACATGTACCTCTTCTAAAATACGTTCAACAACTTCAGTTGGTATATCTCTCATTTGACATACCCCCCTCCGAAAATCTTAAAACTACATGTAATTAGTCGAAGATAAACACTCCACCATGCAATATTTTCAGAGAAGCCTTGACCACAAGCGAGTCATAAGCCGTCCCGCTCCGCCGCTTAATTTCCTGGAGGGCCGCTTCCACACCTAAAGCCGGTCGATATGGCCGATGAGTGGACATCGCCTCCACCACATCGGCTACTGCTAAGATTTTTGCTTCCAAAACTATGCCATCACCATGCAACCCGTTTGGATAACCGGAACCGTCCATTCGCTCATGATGCTGGAGCACTGACAAGGCTACCGGACGAGGGAACTCAATGTCTTTGAGAATTTCATAACCAATTTGGGGATGGGGTTTTATTAAAGCGAATTCATAGTCATACAGTTTTCCCGGTTTACTTAGAATTTCCGCTGGTACCGCTATTTTGCCAATGTCGTGCAATAGACCGGCGGTATTAAGTCCTTCGATAAATTCTTTGGACAATCCCATTTCTTCGGCTATCGCACAGGCTAGTCGGGCAACTCGCCTTTGGTGCCCGGCTGTATATGGATCCTTTTTCTCAGTAGTTGTTGCCAGAGCCGTGACAGTTCCTTCTAAGGCCCGCTTCAGACCGAACAAAGTTTTTTCCAGAGTTTTCTCTGTTCTTTTTCTTTCTGCAAGCTCCAAAGTTAAGGTCTCATTCAAGCACCGAAGTTCCTCCGTCCTCTCCGCAACCCGCAACTCGAGCGCTTCTTTGGCCTTCTTAAGTTCCTCTTCACTCCTCTTTCGTTCCGTAATATCTCTTACAATCCCAGTGAAGAATACTCTCGCACCTTCATGCCACATGGATAAGGATAGTTCAATCGGAAACTCCGTACCGTCCTTGCGCACGGCTGTGGCTTCAATAGTTTTTCCGATTAGATGGGTAACCCCGGTCTGCACAACGCGCGTTAAACCGCTGGAATGTGCCTCTTGAAAGCGTTCTGGAATAATAACCGTTAAAGGCATAACTTCCACTTCAGTCCGGCCATACCCGAACATTTTCTCTGCTGCATTATTCCAAAAAATTATCTTCCCTGTATTATCGGCGGAAATTATGGCATCAGTAGCCGACTCAGTAACCGCCCGGAAATGCCGTTCATATGGATCAAGAACCCGATTCACACGTCCTTTCTCTTCAGCTACATTATCTTCAACACCAACCTGTCCCGGAAAGATTTCATCCTTCTCATCCACAGATGATGTCAAGTTTAGCGGCAATAAACTTCTCATCCTACATTTACTCCTTTAAGGATACTCTCTAATTAGAATTTTATAGGAATAACCTAGTTGGAGCGTGATTGTGTATGTAATCAAAAGTGTTTTCCAACACATTCCAACATGATTCAAATCACAGACAGTCAATCTCGAAAAATGAAACTTCAGCCGCGATTGAGCAAATGTCTGCCAGTATGCCATAGCCCGTGGGACTGTTCAAGTTCAAGAGGCCATTAAGAAATTGTCTGCCAGTTCCCAGAAAATAGGCGAAATCACTAGTGTGATCACCGGAATTGCTGGCCAGACCAACCTCTTGGCATTAAATGCGGCAATTGAAGCCGCCAGAGCCGGGGAACATGGACTGGTGATAAAGCAAGCTGCGGTTGCAGGTGACTGGGGTAGAGCTTTGGCGCCTGCGCCAAGCGGTTAACATTAGCAAAATTTATTTCTTAAGCAGTGAGGATGAGTCTTAGTGGCGGTTAGCAATGGATAAAATTATTCGAAAGCGAAACCGGTTTGGTCTTATTTTCGACTTTTATTTTGCCAAGAGGAATTAATGAGGACTGTTGGTGAGCGACATAATGATTTCCACGCATAAAGTTCGCCCACGCTATGTCTGTGCTAAACGGCAGCCCCAGCCAAGCAAGATTCAGGCCGGTTTTACCCTGTTGGAGATAATGCTTGTCCTGGCTGTAATCAGTATTTT
>DAHVVW010000334.1 GCA_027357125.1 Clostridiales bacterium | reverse complement strand
CTCCGTGACTATGCCCATCGTTTGTTTCGGCTTTCTCCCACCATCCTGCATCACCTTGCCCAGGATGACCTGAACACCCGAGTTCCCCTAGGCCTCTTTAAGCAGATCCTGGTCGAAAAACACAAAGAACACAAAGACGAACTTGACGTCAAGCGTTCCGCTTTGGTTCACATCGTGGACTGTGTCCGCATTTTGGCTTTGCGCGAGGATGTTCATGAGACTTCTACCTTGGCTCGCTTGCACAAGCTGGTCGAACTCAAGGCCCTTTCCCCCGATGATGCCGAATATTTCGAAGCCGCCTTCCAAGCTTTAATGATCTTCCGGATCCGTGGCAACCTGAAAAAACTCAGCACAGGCAGGGCACCCGACAATTATATCAATCCCCAGTCCTTAAGCAAAAGACAACAATCCGTACTTCGAGAAAGCTTAACCGCCGTCGATCGACTCCAAACCCTGACGGGTACAGCCTTCCGGGTCGAATTCTAACAGTACGTCCCTCCGCCTATGACATACACCTCCTTCATAGAGGAGAAAGCGTTATTACGGACCGACCCAATCCAACGAAAAAGCAGGTGAAAACATGGTATCCCTATTATCTTTAACCAGGCGCCTTGCAAAGCTCCATTGCTTGAGCGAATCTCCGAGTTTGCCTGGCCTTAACGAAAAAGTGCAGGCTCTGAGACGGCAACCTTGGCCTTCTCTCCCTTTGAATAGCAAATTTGTGGTGTTTGATACGGAAACGACCGGCTTATCCTGCAAGAAAGGAGACGAAATTATCTCCCTGGGAGCCGTCAAGCTGGAGGATGGAGAAATTACAGAGCATTTCCATCACATGGTCGACCCCAAGCGGAATATTCCGGCAAAGATTTCACAGATCACCGGCATTACCAACGAGATGGCCGCCGATTGTCCTGATATTCTGGAAGTACTCGACCGTTTTTTGGAATTTCAAGGGTGCTTCCCCTTGATTGCCCACAATGCTTCATTCGATTTGGGCTTCATCAATCTCAAACTCCGTCAATACTGCGGGATTCGCTTGAGCATTCCGGTGATGGATACTTTTCTCTTGTCCCAACTCCTCTTTCCTTCGGCAGAATGTCATTCCCTGGATTGTTTGGCCGGGTCCTACGACGTCCCGATCACCGATCGTCACACCGCCTTGGGAGATGCCATCATTACCGCCCGTATTTTTGCCAAAATGGTCCAGGATCTAAAGGCTCGCGGCGTCACTACTACGTTGGAATTACAGCGTCTTCTGCACCACCGGCGGCTCGTCCCTTCTCTTTAAATAAAATACAGCGACCAAACTGCGCAGGAAAAAGGCACGCAACTGCCCGTTTCTACGAATACGTCAGATTTCCGAAAATTGACCTATCTTAAGTTTATATAGCAGTTCCCCTCAAATGTCTTGTTTGCCGGTCCAAAGGTCAATAATCCCTGTTAAACAGTGATGACGCCAAAAGGCAATGGTCGAAAGCTGACTCTGAACAGTACACAATCCCAACTCGTTACCCTGTTATAGATAAGTCTGGGGCTTTACACTGAGTCAAATTTTGATAAAATGGAGCTCAAGAGTATTCATAATTATCTGACATGTCAGAAAGGAGGTTGTCTTATGCTGGGGTTATCGGATGGAGGAGTGGTCACCGCTATCCATAATCCATTACAATGTTCTGAATACTTCAAATTTAACAGAGGGGGAGGTGAAATACTGTGAGCATTTTAGGATTTACCGATCCAGGGGTAATACTGGCATACTTTTTGTCAATTGCGAGTGCTATTTTTTGTGTCGTTTACGGAGCTTTAAATTGGAACAAAGAGTAAAACAGTATTAGTATTGAGGAGGGATTGGTAAATGGGACTTTTTTATTTTATTCTTGCCTTGTATATCACTGCGGTTGCATATCTCGGCTACCTGGGATACAAGCATACCAAATCGTCTAAGGATTACATGGTAGCCGGCGGGGAAATGAACCCGTTTCTCACCGGCATGGCCTACGGCGCAACCTTTATTTCCACTTCGGCTATTGTTGGCTTTGGGGGTGCCGCTGCGTTTTTCGGCATGAGCATGTTATGGCTGACCTTCGCCAATATATTAGTCGGTATCTTTATTGCCTTCGTGGTCTTTGGCAGAAGAACACGCGCCCTCGGCCAGCAGCTGGGCGCTTACACCTTCCCGCAGCTGCTTGGCGCCCGCTTTGAGTCCAAGTTCATCCGCCGCTGGGCTGCCGCTTTGATAAGCATTGTTCTTCCGCTGTATACAGCCGCCGTGATGATCGGAGGCGCGCGTTTTCTGGAATCAGCCTTAAAAATGAATTATATCACAGCTCTCTTAATTTTCTCCGTGGTCGTGCTGGCTTACGTGTTTTTCGGCGGGCTGCGCGGAGTTATTTACACCGATGCTTTTCAGGGCTCGCTGATGTTCATAATTATGGCCATCCTCATCTTTTTAACTTACAGCAAACTGGGCGGCGTGTCGGCCGCCCATGCCAAGCTTGATGCGATGCGCAACATGGTCCCGGCCGCTTTCGCCAAGCAGGGCATGACCGGGTTTGCTTCCATGCCTCTGGCCTTTTCGCAAAACTGGTGGTTTGTCATGTCCACCCTGGTCTTGGGCGTGGGCATCGGCGTTTTGTCC
>DAHVVW010000333.1 GCA_027357125.1 Clostridiales bacterium | reverse complement strand
ATCGAGGATTCTCTGCAGGATCGAAATCCGTTTTTGGTCGATGGCCGCAAAATCCATCGCCGGGATATAGTATGTTTCCATCAAATCATGAACTCTTTTAGCCTGTTTTGAATTCCTGAGTGCCCTGTCTATATGTTGAGTTATCCTGTGGCGGCAGTTTTCAATATCCTCCTGATACCGCTCAAAAAGGGGTTTATTGAGGCTTTGATCAAAGTTTAGAGCATTTAGTTTGCCGTTAAATGTCGGCGAGTATATATAGGGTTCGGAAGTAATGGCTAAAGCAGCAGAGATTTCCGGAATAATAATTAAATCCAGTTTAGCAGGGTTAAGGGTGTTATGATAAAATTCCACGAATAACCCATAGGCAATAGCTCTTTCCGCTATCTTGGCGAGAAAGGTAGATTTACCGGTTCCCGGATGCCCTTTTAGGGTGTACAGCGTACTGACCTCGTTGAGTAGGGTGTCAATGAACTGTGTTTTTCCCTGTGGGGTATGGGCCCACGCAAACAAATGCCTCTCTTGACCATGTCCCTTTGGAGTCATTCTGAATAGATCTCTTTCAACTTTTAAGAGTGTTTGATCGATAACAGACCAGTCTTGACAAGCCTGCGTATAAAATTTCCATTCGTCAAGTGCGGTTTTGGCCTCAGTTAGGGCAAAATAGGCCCCCTGGAAATAACGGCTAACTTCATAATTACTGTCCATTATTTCCTGCTTAGACTTGCGCATTATCTCTTCGTTCCAATATTCTCCCAAGTTAATGATTTCATCCACGGCTCCGGGGTTTTTAGGGTCAACGATGTGGGGTGCAGTACCGTCCAGCAAGGCCACTCCTAGTTTGGGAATGACGAGCCCATCGATGGAATTGTTGTCAGAGGAACAACAATGATATTCGATATCATACCCGTATTGAAGCATAGCCTCCCCAATGTTCTTCATAAATGTTGATTTCCCAACGCCAGGGCCGCCTTTGATCACGAAAATATGTTGGGCGTCAGGCTGGATAATATAACTGTAGTAAGAAAAAAAACCTTGATAAGTAACAGCACCCGGAAACATCTTCCTCACGTGTGACATGCCTTTCTCTCCTTTCAGTTTTGCATTCTCGCAGAACATATCTATGCTGCTGAGATGCAAGAGGTTCCAAAGTTACTGAGTTTTAGAAGAAAAAGGCTCTGATTATAAGACCACATTGTTTTAGGGATAAAAAAAGAACCCCGCAAAGGGTTCTTGTAAAAATACTACGACTATCTTTCCACAATCATGGCAATACCTTGACCTCCGCCAATGCAGAGAGTGGCCAAACCGCGGCGAGCTTCCTGACGCTTAAGCTCATAGAGCAAGGTCACAAGAATTCGGGCTCCGGAAGCTCCGATCGGATGCCCTAAGGCAATGGCCCCGCCATTAAGATTGGTTTTGTCAAGATCAAGCTTAAGCTCTTTCACCACTTCTAAGGCCTGGGACGCAAAAGCTTCGTTCGCTTCTACCACATCGATGTCTTCAATTTTGAGTCCGGCTTTGGCTAAGGCTTTGCGCGTTGCTGGAATCGGGCCTGTGCCCATGATTAACGGATCAACACCTGCAGAGCCCCACGAGGTTATCATTGCGAGCGGGGTTAAGCCAAGGGCTTCCGCTTTTTCCTTGGACATCACCACGACGGCAGCCGCACCGTCATTAATGCCGGAGGCGTTACCAGCCGTTACAGTGCCGTCTTTCTTAAAGGCGGGACGCAGTTTGGCGAGTGAATCCGGGGTTGTGCCAAAGCGGGGGAACTCGTCTTGGCTGATGACAACAGGGTCACCTTTTTTTTGCGGAATCACTACCGGAACGATTTCTGCTTCGAATGTTCCGGCTTTGATGGCTGTTTCTGCTCTATTTTGGCTTGTAGCAGAAAAATGATCCTGTTCTTCCCGGGAAATCCCAAATTGCTCTGCAATATTCTCAGCGGTAATTCCCATATGGACATTATGGAAGGCATCCGTTAGGCCGTCCACAATCATCGTATCGACAAAAGAGTCATTGCCCATGCGATACCCGAAACGGGCTTTGGGCAAAGCGTAAGAAGCCTGGGACATGCTTTCCATGCCACCCGCCACAATAATATCTGCGTCCCCTGAGATAATAGCTTGAGCCGCACATACAACCGCCTTAAGTCCGGAGCCGCATACCTTGCTTACAGTCCAGGCTGGTACTTCTTGCGGAACTCCCGCTTTCATAGAGGCTTGGCGGGCGGTATTTTGTCCTTGCGCGCTTGACAAGACATTGCCCATAATTACTTCTTCTACTTGCTCAGGAGCAAGGCCTGCTCTGGCGATCGCTTCCTTAATTGCGATTGAACCTAAATCGACACCAGATATTTGCCCTAAAGCGCCCCCGAAGGATCCGACCGGAGTACGGGCAGCACTGACGATAACCACATCTCTCATTGACATATACCCCTCTCTTCTTGTGCTTGCTTTAGGCATTAGAGTGCCTGCTCAAGTATTTCTGCAATATCCAAAGCCTTAACTTTTTCTCCTGCCTCTCTACCGGCAATTCCGTCGTTAATCATGGTCAAGCAGAAAGGACAGGCAGTTCCTACCAGGTCAGGAGCAAGAGCTAGGGCTTCATCAGTGCGCATCACATTGATGCGCTCTCCTTCGTGTTCTTCAAGCCACATCCGTCCTCCCCCAGCA
>DAHVVW010000332.1 GCA_027357125.1 Clostridiales bacterium | reverse complement strand
TGCCTCAGCAAATCAGACAGGGCGAAAAGTGTATTTAACCCTTTTTCATTTTCCCCCAAAGTTACCAAGCTGATCACAATGTTCAGGGTGTTGAATAAAAAGTGAGGTTTTATTTGACTTTGCAAGGTTTTTAGTTCCGCTTTATTCAACGTATGTTCCAGTTCAACAATAAGCCGTGCATCCTCAGCAGCTTTCAGTTTTTCCCGGTTGAACTCGTCTTGCATCCTAGTACGATAGATTAATTCGACAATGTAGTTAACCACAAATTGAATGAGTCCTCCGGCAGCCTGACATTTTTCCATACTGATAACCTGGATTTCCTGAAAAGTCCGGGTCAATTGCGCCGGATTAAGGCCCAAGTCGGAAGTGGTCTGAAGCATGTCGGCAATTTCTTCAGTTTGTGGCCTTGCCAGATGCATCTGCCCGCAGGTTATGGACCCATAAAAATTTCCGTCCACAATAATTGGTACTGCCATCAGCATTACACCCGCATGGCATTTGCCCATACACAAATGGCCCTGTTTCAGGGTATCAAAACCCAGCTGGGCATCAAAACCCAGCTGGGCATTAGATTGAATACATCGCTGCAAACCGGCTTCTTTGGAACGGATGCTGCGGCAAAAACCATAAAAGTAATCATGCTGGACCACGGGAGAACCCATTGCATCGTTAATATCTATTGTAATATCTGTGGCTTTGGTAAATGTCTCGATGATTTTTACCAGTTTGTCTTTCTCGATTAGCTCTGACAGGTTATCCAGCTTATATTCCATATCCAACCTCAAGATACAATTGATGGTCTGGAGAACCCTTTTCAGGGAACTGTGCCCGTATCATGCACGAGTGTCTGCCTGATTCTGCTCCGGCTGGCCCAAAATCCAATGAGTTCGGCTGCGTGGTCGAAGATAAAGATAATAATAAATTAAGCCAATGGCAAAAACTATGGCGCTAGTGATCAAGTCTTTTACCGATTGCTGGGAGAGAGCCGCAACGGCACCTAAAAAAGCTACGATGGGAATGAGCGGGAATAAAGGAGTTTTGAAAGGTCTGTGCACATCCCTATTGCGAACCCTGCTGATAATAACGCTGAGAGCTATGACCGCGTACAAACAAACAATGGTTACGGATGTAAAGGTGACTACTGCTATAAGGCTGGAGTTAAAACAAATCAGTGCGCCAAAAACACCAATAATTAACGTGGCAATCCATGGTGTTTTGAATTTAGGGTGAATAGATGTAACGGTTTTGTTAATAACATCTGGGAACGCTCTGTCGCGGCCTGCAGCGTAAAGAACCCTTGAGAATTGAAGTATTACTGCCAAAACGCAGTTAATCATGGCAATGGCTGCACCTGCATTCAGAAATAGAGTAGCACCCTGCCCCATATAATGTTCCCCTATGTAGTTGATCGGTGTTGAGGAGGCGAGGAAACCTTTTACATCAGGTACAGAGAGAAGGATAAAAAACAACGGTATAATCTGAGCTAATACCCCGATTGAAGCAGAGGTAAATACAGTTTTCCCTATGTTGGTATTTTCACCCGTTTCTTCCGAAAAGTTGATTGAGCCGTCGTAGCCGTTGAATGAGAACAGAGCTACGGTAACGGCGGCAAATATTGCGGGCCAGGAAACCGGAGACAGTCCGTTCTTGGCATTAAGCGCCACCGGCGCAAAAAGGGAACCAACACTTTGGACAGGATGAAGGACTCCGACGACGGCAAGAACACCGACTATGGCAAGTTCTATAAAAAGAAATACTTCCACTAGCTTGGCATTCCACTTAATTGAGAGGATCGTGACTAAGGTGCAGGCAAGCATAATGCCAAACGCAGTAGTGCTTTCGTTCCAGCCCGGGAAGATATTAATGACATAATTCGCAGCGCCGAAAGCTATTGAGGCCGGGAGAAAAACCCCTTGAATCAAGTAATTTAAAAGTGCCAAAAATCCTATAGGACGTCCCATAATACGGTAGACGATGCTGTATAACCCTCCCGCGCTTGGATATATGGACCCTAGTTCACCCATGGAGAGGGCGACACACAGGGCGATTACAGCAGCGCCGAGATAAGCAATAAAAGTGCCGGTACCTACGGTGAGGAGAACAGCCGGTACCATAAGAAACATTCCTGTTGTGGGACTAATGTCACTGACTGAAATAGAAATGTTGCCAAAAAAGGAAAGGGACCGTTTTAAGCCGGACTCCTTGGAAGTCGTGTTAGACATAATTAATCCCCCTCTAAATTAGTCCAGTTTGTAGCCATAAGCGGAAAGCACGGAAAGGGGAAATTCCATCCGGGACGTTACCAGCGGATCCACGACCTGACATATTTTCAGGTCGCCGGCAATACTCAGAAGCATTCCGGCTTCTGTAAAGTCAATACCTACCTGTTCGACAAGGAACCTGTGCATGTTGGCGGTGGCCAGTTTGGCAGCTGCATCAAGGTTTTCGGCGGAAGCAATGGTCATGACATGATCGCCTTCTTGCAACATGGGCAGCGGTAAATTTCTACTTTTAATAACGCTTACTCTAACGGTAATTTCACCGGAAATCTCCACTCCGCAGATAATCACTTCACCGTCACCCATTACAGCGTGCAAATCCCCCATAGAAAATAGGGCACCTGGCACATTGACCGGTAAATAAAGAGTTGAGCCCTCTACTATCCGCTTGCAATCCATATTCCCACCGTGTTCACCAGG
>DAHVVW010000331.1 GCA_027357125.1 Clostridiales bacterium | reverse complement strand
ACTGATCTACTTTCAGCCTCAAGGAAACATCTTGTTTCGTCCGGGCTGCTACAACTCTTTCTTTTCCCACCACTTGGGAATACCTGAGCCAGTTTTGAACAGGAACCGGCAACCCTTTTAAGTCGTTTTCCTGAAGCACATCGTGCTTCGCTACGATATTACGGTAAAAATCTTCGACTTCTTTATCGACACTTTGATTAAATTTAATGTTGAATTGATCTAAATCTTCTAATTCGATGCTTCGTTTTGCCCTAAACTGTTAAAAATCAGATGGCACTTCAGTGACTTCCTCTAATGGCGTGTAGCCAAGGTTGAGCGCTTCGGCAACGGCTTTATAGGTAAGTTTGCCGTGAATTACGTTGACACCGCGGGCCAGCGCAAGATTAGTTCTGATTGCTTCGGCGTAGCCCAAGGTGGCGAGCTTAAGTGCATACGGCAAAGTGGCATTAGCCAAAGCAAACGTCGATGTGCGGGCTACCGCTCCGGGCATATTGGCCACACTATAGTGGACCACACCGTACTTCTCATAGGTTGGTTCTGCATGAGTGGTTACATGATCAATGGTTTCGACGCTGCCCCCTTGGTCAATAGCAACGTCAACAATCACAGAACCTGGTTTCATAGCCTTAACCATATCCTCGGTCACAAGCTTGGGGGCTTTAGCACCGGGGATTAGAACGGCTCCTACGAGCAAATCGGCTTCTACTGCTGCTTGCTTTATATTGTAACTGTTGGACATTAACGTTTTGATCCGGGAACCAAAGATATCATCCAAATAGCGGAGACGGGCGATGCTTACATCTAAAATAGTAACTTCCGCTCCCATGCCGATTGCCATTTTAGCAGCGTTCGTACCAACGATACCGCCACCCACAATCGTAACTTTGGCAGAAGGAACACCTGGAACTCCACCCAACAGGATACCTTTTCCGCCATGGGGTTTTTCCAGAAATTGAGCACCAATCTGAATTGACATACGACCGGCTACTTCACTCATGGGTGAGAGCAGAGGCAGACTGCCATCAGCAGGTTGAACGGTTTCATAAGCAATGCCTACAACATTTTTCTTCAGCAAGGCAACTGTCAGTTCAGGCTCCGGAGCCAAATGGAGATAGGTAAACAGCAGTTGTCCGTCTTTGAACAGATCATATTCTGCCGATAGAGGCTCTTTAACTTTCATAATCATATCAGCTGCATTGAAAACTGCGGTCGGGGTAGCCAGGATTTCGGCACCGACAGCAATGTATTCCTCATTACTGATTCCACTGCCAACTCCAGCGTTATTTTCAATCACAACCTGGTGACCGGCTTTACGAAATGCCACTACGCCGGCGGGGGTGAGAGCGACACGATTTTCATTGTTCTTGATTTCTTTTGGTACTCCGATAATCATTTTAAGTTGTTCTCCTTTCGATTTAGGCGTTAATATGTTTGAACTAAATGAATAGCAATCTTTGTGCCAACTGCAAGTTTGCCTGAAAACTCAACACGATAAGCTACTCAGCGACAAGACGCAGAAATATTATTATCATAATTGATAATTCACTCTTGGGATTTAAGTTTTCCAATTTTCTAACCAAGGTCTATCGGTTGACTCAAACTTACTTTATCAAATGCAAGAAGGAAGTTTATCATTTATGATAAACTTCCTTCTCTGGCATGACCTTCTCTGCTAACTTCCCGGTAAGGGCAGCCGCTATAGCTGTTACAACCGACTGGGCACTATCGCTATCATGTGCCATTGAGTGCTGTGTCGACAATACGGGAATATAATTCGGTGTCAAGTAAGAACGCATCATGTCCAAAAGGTGAGCTCACGATTGGACTGTTAACCCTCCTAAAATTGGAAAAACGTCTTCTCGTCTCATTCAAAACATGGGGCGGAAATAAGATATCTTCCTGGCACCCTACAATGGACACAACAGGTTGGGCAAGGCTGTCCTTAATAGCATCCCTAGACGGCCGAAGATCAAATTGTTGCATAGCGTCCAACAGACAACGATAGCTAAAAAAGTCAAACTTCCGGATGAATTGATCAGCTTCGGTGGAGAGAAAGGAACTCATTGACCAAGTTGAGTCCTGCATTTTTTGGGAGCGGAAATACTCTTCGCTTAGATACACTAAATCAGCTAACCGCCGTGCCGCATGCATGCCGGCGGTTTGAGCGATGTCTAATAGCTCGGCCTGAAGCTCAACGAGACCACAGCCCATATAGGACAAACTAGCTCCGGCATTGAGACAAATTACTCTGGCCGCTTTTGCTGGAAAACTTGCTGCCCATTCCAGGGCAGCCATGCCCCCAAGAGACCCGCCAATGACTGCATGCCATCGGGGTATCCCAAGTTCATCCTGAAGTTTTTGCTGCAGCCAAACCATTTGGGAAATAGTTGGCGATGGGAAATCCTTTCCAAAGGGCTTACCGGTTTTGGGATTAATACTGGCAGGTCCGCTAGTACCAAAGCAACTGCCCAGATTATTCATACATACAACAAAATAGCGATTTGGATCTAAAATTCGGTCCGGACCAACCATCCATTCCCACCATCCCTCCGAGTCACCCGGAGAGTGTGAGGCAACATGAGAATGGCCGGAGAAACCATGAATAATCAGAATGGCGTTGTCCTTTTCCGGTGTCATCTGCCCGTATGTTTCATAGGCAATAACTGCTTCATCAAGAACCTCGTCATAACCGGAGGGAACACAGGCAGTTCTGTAAAGTTGGATA
>DAHVVW010000330.1 GCA_027357125.1 Clostridiales bacterium | reverse complement strand
CCGCTTTCAACAATCCGTCTTCACGCAAAATAACCATCCCTGCTTTTACTGCTGCCCGTTCAAGGGCACGGGAGCTGTGTTTGGTCAAAACTAACTCCTTGATATCTTGATTATATAGTAAAAGTTCGTGAACCCCAATCCTTCCTTGAAAACCCGTGTTCCTGCACTGCGGGCACCCGCCTGGTCTGTAGAGTACGTCAAATTCATTCCTTAGCCCCAGTGCTTTCTTCTCCGTTTCCTCAAGCACAAACTCCTCTTTACAATGCTCACACAGCTTACGCACTAGGCGCTGAGCTACAACCGCACTGATTGCACTCGCCAAAAAATAAGGTTCTATGCCCATCTCGATTAACCTTGTGATAGCTTCCCCAGCCGTATTGGTATGGAGAGTGGACAAGACCAAATGTCCGGTTAAGGCCGCGCCAATGGCGATACGCGCAGTTTCTTCATCCCGGATTTCTCCTACCATGATTACATCCGGGTCCTGACGCAAGATTGCCCTTAAACCAGCTGCAAATGTCAGCCCAATACGTGCGTGTACTTGAACTTGATTTACTCCGGCCAGCCTGTACTCAACCGGATCCTCCACTGACACTACATTAAGGACATTTGCGTTCAATTCCCTGAGCAAGGCGTAAAGCGTGGTAGTTTTCCCGCTTCCTGTTGGACCTGTAACAAGAATAAGGCCGTGATGCCGCTTAAGCTGCGACCTTAATTCACGTTCAATTTGCGGACGCATACCCAAAGAATTCAGCGAACGGCGTGCGGTTTCGGAGTCAAGAATCCTCACAACCACCTTTTCCCCATACACAGTAGGCAAAGATGATACCCGCAGGTCAATATTACGGGCTTGTAAGGGCATGACAATGCGTCCGTCCTGGGGGAGCCGCCGTTCGGCCACATCCATTCCGGCCATCACTTTAAGGCGGGCTGTCACGGAGCGTGCTGCGGAAAGCGGCAGCCGCCGTTCAAGGTTAAGCTGCCCGTCTAAGCGAAAGCGCACGGACAGTTCCCGTTCTCCCGGTTCCCAGTGTACATCGCTTGCTCCCAGCTCGATCGCTTGCTGTAACAGGGAGTCTACTATCCTGACCGTGGGACCATCGTGTCCCAAATGCTCTCCGCTGTCCAGACCCCACAAGCCAGGTTCCTCGCCCAAACGGGCAGACTGAGAAGACAACTGAGCTAACGATTTTTCCACCGTCAGGTGTTGGCGAATCGCAGCCAGGATATCATGATCCAAGGCTAACATTGGTTTAATTTTATACCCGGTTGTCAGTTGAACATCTTCGAGGGCGCGTACATTAGTGGGGTCAGCCATCGCCAGCTCTAGTTCACCATTGCTTAAGCGCACAGGAATTAATAGATGCCGCAGCGCCAAATCTTCCGGAATCAACTGAACTGCTGCAGGGTCAATTTTGACTTGGGTCAGAAAAACTCTGGGTATGCTTAAATATCCGCTCAGAGCATCAGTTAGCTGTTCCGCGGTCAGTAAACACAAGCGAACTAAGGCCTCTCCTATTCTCTCCCCCGGCGCTCGCTGCTCCCGTAACCCCTCGGACAAAGCCTGCGCATCAATATATCCGCTCCGCACTAGGAATTGTCCGAATTCTTCAACAACTGCCTTAGCACTGTTTTTATTCAATCCGATCACCTGACTTAATTATGCAGTTCCTCATATTTGCTCATGACCCAATTTCCTTCCTTTAACTGCAAATACCCCTGAATCTTCCTCCTGGCCAGAGCTGCCTGCGCGCCTGATATTACATTAAAGCCCCCACTCACTGGTACAGCGGTAACCTCAGCCGTGCCGCCTTCCCACACAAAAGTTCCTCCCCGCCAGTATGGATCTAGAGAAAGTTGAGACTTGGCCCACTCGATACCGGCTTCAGCAGCATAAATGGCCTGTCTGCCCTGGGCCTCCCGGTGTGCAATCCGGTTTTCTCCATTGGCTTTAAGATATATTTCAAGCCCCAGCGACACGGATATGGTCAAAATCACAAGGACCAGCAAACTCGCAAACCCCGTTTCGCCTAAGAAGCGGGCAGGACGAACGTACGCTGTCTGATTAACCCTTCCCACTCTACCTGTTGGCTCCCCTGAGAAGCCTGAAGCCTTATCTGCCATAATCCGGGCTCCACCTCCTTGCACTCCCAGGCTGTAATCCTGCTCGCAACAGGGTTAGGGACATTGAGATGTTCACAGTAAAGGTCAATTATGCCGTCAAAATCCTTGTCGTCAAGATAATAGCGGTCAGGAGTAAACACAGTCTCGGGGGGTGAAACCTTTAATATCCCAGGCTCAACCCAGCGAATTCCCTGAGCCGTGCGAATAGCATCAGAAACCGTTTTCCCAGCTGAAACCAGCGCATACTGAACCTCGAGCCGGTCTTTGAGATCTTTAGCTGCGCGCCACTGCCCCACAAGGAAATAAAGGGCTGTAGACAGAAAAATCCCAGAAATCAGGAGGGCAAACAACACCTCAAGCAAGGTCATCCCCGCTGTGCTTTTTTCCATCCACTTGTACATCCCTCTGCGCATTTTCTCTGACTCCGCACACTCTCTGCTTCAGAACTCTCCACTCCCGCACTCTCCACTCCCGCACTCTGCGGCTTCACACTCACTGATTGATGCCCAAAAAATTATTGCACATAAAACACGCTTCCCAACGTATAAGTGCCAGTCTTCCCCTGTTCAGGCCAGCTTACCTGTACCGTTACCTTAAGAAGGCTAGGAAT
>DAHVVW010000032.1 GCA_027357125.1 Clostridiales bacterium | reverse complement strand
ATCCTTCACCGTCTCGGTCCTGCCGATCCAAGCGGTTACACTTTGATATAAATGAGCGCTGAGTGAGCCTACCTTCTCTTGAGCGTATGTCTCCTCTTGGATGACACCGCCTTAGAGCCGCTCTGTTGCCCTTAGTCCAGCCGCTTTACTTCCCCTTCCCCGCTTACCTCCCGGATCGAACGTCCGGAAGGAAGCACAAGCTCCGGGGCGATTTCCCGCAGTGGGGCAAGCACAAACTCTCTCTCCTCCATCCGCGGGTGGGGCAAGGTAATTTCCTCCAAGTTGCTAATTCTATTATCATAGAGAAGAATGTCAATGTCAATCGTGCGCGGCCCCCAACGCATAATCCTTTTTCGCTCCAGGCTGTTCTCCACATCCTGGCAAGCTTTAAGAAGCTCCAAGGGCTCTAAGCCCGTCTCGATTTCGACTGCCAGATTCCAGAAATCAGCTTGATCCGTAAGCCCCCAGGGCTTAGTCTCATACACATGGGACTTGGCAATTATCCTAATACCTTTGTTCTCTTCTAAAAGTTTAAGGGCTTCTCTTAAATAATGCCCTCTATCTCCCATATTACTCCCCAGACTAAAATATGCTCGCATGTATTTGCTCCCGTCCATTATCTCTCTGCTTGTACTTAAGAGCTTAACTGTCTGTGCGCTCCCGCCAAATCTCCACTGCCAGATCGGCAAATATCCCCGGTACCGGTGCTTGGGGCTTGTGCACTTCGATGCGCACCCCTTGGCAGGGAAACCCGACTAAAATCTTAGCTGCAATACTTGCGGCCAAGCTTTCCAAAAGTTTATGCCGCTCGCGGCTGACACAGTCACGGACAACCTCATAGACTTCAGCATAGCTGACAGTATCTTCAACTTTGTCACTCTTACCCGAGCCGACTAAATCCAAAAAGAGGTCAACATCAATGATAAACCTCTGCCCCAGCACGTTTTCCTCAGGCATTACGCCGTGATAAGCATAAAACTCGAGCCCGCGCAGATGGATGGCATCCTTATGCCCCTCCAAAATTAACCCCCCTCTGGGCCCGCATGATCGCATCCGCCATCTTTACTGCCCTCACGTTCTCTTTAACATCGTGCACCCGTACAATATCCACGCCGGCCACAACCCCCAGCACACTGCTGGCCACAGTACCTTCCAGACGCTCGTCGACCGGAAGCTTTAAGGTATTCCCGATCATCGACTTGCGTGATGTGCCCAAGAGGACGGGGTGTCCTAAAGCCTTAAACTCTTCCAGGCGGGCCATAACTTCCAAGTTCTGCTCCGTAGTCTTGCCAAACCCGATACCGGGGTCAATTATGATCTGATCTCCACTGAGCCCGTTTTCCTCCGCCAAATTAATACTGTGACGCAGGAAAGCGAGAATCTCTCCCATCAAGTTCTGATACTCCGTGCCATTCTGATTGTGCATAACAATGACCGGTACCTGGTACTCCCCCACGGTCCTGGGCATATCCGGGTCTCTGTGCAGCCCCCAGATATCGTTAATCATATGGGCACCTGCTTCAACCGACTTGGTGGCAACTTCTGCTTTATAAGTGTCAACCGAGATCGGAACCGCCACGTTCCCTACGAGTTCCTGCAACACCGGCTTCAGGCGGCTCCATTCTTCCGCAGCACTCACTTCCCGATGTCCCGGCCGCGTTGATTCAGCCCCGATATCGAGGATATCCACGCCGTCGGCAATCAGCTTTTCTGCCTGCTTAAGAGCATCTTTAATATCAAAAAACTTCCCGCCGTCAGAGAAAGAGTCCGGGGTAACATTCAGAATACCCATAATGAGCGTGCGTTCCCCCAATTTCAGCTCTTTGCCGCGGCAATTGAGAATCCGGGGGTCTGCAGGTTCAAGCTTACCCAAGAGTTCTTTGAGAGCTTTCCCCATATCCTTTAAGCCGAACGGCTGAGCCAGGAGTTTATTCCCCACCTTCTCCAACTGGCGCACTGTACCCACGAGCATTACATCTGTGGCCTCAATTCCGTTCGTAATCACATCGCGATGGACAGCGGCATCTCCGTCGGCAGCCAGCATCTCTTGCTTCAGAATATGGGCGATGCGCAGGGGAACACCTTCGAGCTTGACCGCCCGCCCGACGGCCTTGCCCGCCATCAGAGCGACCCCACGCGGATCAGCGCCTATGTGGGCTAAAGCCCGCTTCCCCTCTTCCACACTGTCCAGTTTAACCCATCTCATACCGTAGTCCTTCATCTCTAAGCCCCCTAATATGTAATACGCAACATCGAATCCCCAAACTTGTAACAGTCCGCACGCGCCGCACAGTTGCGGCAGTCTCGGGCCCAGTCATCAGCCAAAGCCAAGGCCTGCCCTAATGGACTTAGCCCCTCTTGTCGGCGGAGCCTGTGCTCGCGAATTCCTTGCGCAATCATTTCAATCTCCGTTCCCGCAAACCCGCAGGCTGCCAAAATAGGCACAGCCAGTTCCGCACTGGCTGCAGCATGGTCTTGCCCTGTTTCATACTCAACCCAGCGCCCGATATCGTGTAAAAGCGCTGCCGCATACACGACTTCCCGCCCCAGCTTTCCTGCTCCCTCTTCCAATAAATAAGCATTGGCAATGCGGGCAACTGCAAGCCCGTGTTCAAACCCGTGTTTGCAGAACTTCCTTACCCGCTCTAACTCCTCAGTTTTCTCTAAATGTTGTTGAAATTCAGGGTGATCAATAAGGTTATTCACCCGGTTCATTGAACTCAAGGAGCTCTACCTCCTAGTCTTAACCAAGGATCGAAGAATATCCCTTAACTATTCAGGTACTCAGAATGCAGTAGTCTGAATTCAGTAGGGATTTCTTGCATTCCTGTGGAGTTTTAACCCTTGATTTGTACCCAAGAATTATTCTGTCTCCTGCTCCGTTCGGTCGGAAGAATTTCTCTTGAGTTTGACCGAACGGCGTAAGTCTCCACCGGAGACTTACGTTCCTGACTCCTAATTAGTTACATCCTTTATTAAGTACAAAGAGGCCCCAGGTTTGACCCAGGGCCTCTGTACTCCCTTTTTAGAACAATCCTGTAATTTTTCCTTCAGCATCGATGTCCATATTCATAGCCGCCGGACGTTTGGGCAGCCCAGGCATGGTCATGATCGCACCGGTAATGGCGACCAAGAAGCCCGCGCCTGCAGATAGACGAACTTCGCGCACCGTGATATTAAATCCTGTCGGACGCCCCAAGAGTGCAGGGTCATCAGAGAGGGAATACTGAGTTTTTGCCATAACAACAGGCAAATTGGCATAACCCAGATCAGTATATTTTTGAATAGCGGTTTCAGCCTCTTTAGCGAAGTTGACCCCGTCAGCGCCGTAAATTTCGGTACAGATCTTCTCGATCTTATCTTTAATAGGCAGTTCAGCTTCATACAGAACTTTGAAGTTTGACTTCTTCTCTTCCATAACCTTGAGAACTGTTTCCGCCAGCTCAATTCCGCCTTCTCCACCTTTAGTGAAGACTTCGGACAGAGCAACGACCGACCCCAGTTCCTGGCAGCGCTTACGAATAAACGCAAGCTCAGCCTCGGTGTCAGACGGGAAGCGGTTAATCGCAACGACCGCCGGGACTCCGAACTTACCCATATTCTCAATATGTTTCTCAAGGTTGACAATCCCTTTGGCCAGAGCGTCAAGATTCTCGGCGTTCAAGTCAGCCTTGGCAACCCCGCCGTTCATCTTGAGCGCGCGGACAGTGGCCACAATGACGGTCGCATCGGGTTTGAGTCCGCCAAAACGGCACTTGATATCATAGAATTTCTCAGCCCCCAGGTCAGCTCCGAACCCGGCTTCCGTTATCATATAGTCAGCCAGTTTTAAGCCAAGCTGGGTGGCAACAATACTGTTGCAACCGTGGGCTATGTTCGCAAACGGTCCACCATGAATAAAGACCGGAGTATTCTCAAGTGTTTGCACCATGTTCGGTTTAATTGCATCTTTCATCAATAAGGCCATTGCGCCTTCAGCCTCTAAGTCATGAGCAGTAACAGGCTTGCCATCATAGGTATAGGCTACCACAATCTTGCCGAAACGTTCTTTCAAATCCATCAGGTCGCTCGCTAAACACAAAATAGCCATAATCTCGGAGGCAACCGTGATATCAAAACCGTTTTCGCGGGGTACGCCTTCAGTGCGCCCGCCTAAGCCAATCACAATTTTGCGCAGAGCGCGGTCATTCATGTCCATAACCCGGCGGAACACCACTTGACGGGGGTCAATATTTAGTAGGTTGCCTTGTTGCAGGTGGTTATCCAACATAGCAGAGAGCAAGTTGTGGGCCGAGGTAATAGCGTGGAAGTCCCCTGTGAAGTGAAGATTAATGTCTTCCATGGGCACGACCTGAGCATAACCGCCACCAGCCGCTCCCCCTTTAACCCCGAAGCATGGTCCGAGGGAGGGTTCACGCAAAGCGATCATCGCTTTTTTACCCATTTTAACCATAGCTTGTCCCAAGCCAACAGTCGTTGTAGTTTTGCCTTCTCCAGCCGGGGTTGGGTTAATCGCTGTAACCAGGATCAGCTTGCCATTAGGTTTGTCTTTAACCCTTTTCAAGACGTCTAAGGATACTTTTGCTTTGTACTTCCCGTAAAGCTCGATGTCATCTTCAGACAGGCCGATTATCTTCGCAACCTCCGTAATCGGCTTCATCTGCGCTTCTTGGGCAATCTCGATATCCGTTTTCACTTGGTTCACTCCTCCAACTTGTAATTTGACCAGACTATTAAGTGAATTCGCCGCAGATCCTAATTTCCCTGCTAGCATACCCGATATTTTCTGCGAAAATTCACTTTTTAGGGCTTAGCCTGCTTAAAAGCGTATGCGCCTTTAAAAGAAGGTATTTGCACAGCCTTGCGCGTAATACTTACCGTTACCCCTTTGGCCTTGAGCATTTCTGCCTCAAGGTTAGAGAAATAATCAACTAAAGTCGCCTGATCCCCGATAGCGTTTAGCTCATACGGTACGCCGGAAGCTTTGCTGACCGGTACCCGGTTCACCAATATCATGGAATTACCGCTTAAGACAATGTCAGTAGTGGCTACAATGCGCTGATTATTAATACTGATCGCTTCTGCTCCAGCGAACTTCAACGTATTGATAATACGAGCAAGATCCTCCGTCGTCAGGGGCAACACTTCCTTATGATCCTGCTGGCGGTCATCAATTAGAATCTGAACTCCCGGCCCCTGTACTGCCATAGTCCCGTCCATCATTTTGAGCTGGTCGAGTTCGGCTAAGACTTTCGGATTAATCCCACCCTCTTTGCGCGCTTTGTCCAGTTGAGTTGCCAGGGCTTTATTATCCTCCTGCAGGCGAGTATTCTCTTTTTGGGCATTGATCAGAATAGTCTTCATCGAAGACATTCTCTGCTGATTAATTATCTCTGCATCTGAGACATTCTTGTGCGTTTCAATTTGCAGCGAAAATAGGAACCCCAAAGCAATTGCGACCAAGGTTACAGGCAGGGCTAAGCTTCTCTTCCACATTTTAAGTCCCCTCCTTCAAGGGTTCAGCAAAACGGAACTGTTTAAGACTGCCCGCGGGGAGCTTCAAATTATTGACTACTTCTAAATTGCGCGTGATCCCATATTGCCGCTGGAAGTTGCCCAACATTTCCCACATGTAGAAATCGAGCGCGGACTCCAGCTTGCGGCTGTCTCCGATCGCTTCAATTTTATATGGCGGCATCTGGCGCGTACCATTTATTTGAATAAACGCCCCGCTGCAAAAAACTTCCGTGGTACTGGTAAGGCGTTGACCATTAACCGCAATCGCTTCCGCGCCGCCATTCCATAAGTAATTAACTAAATAACGGATATATTCCTCGTGAATTACATAGTTCTGAGGGTCTTCCACACCAGGACCCCGCATGTTTGAATCATCAAGCGTGATGCGGATGCCAGGGCCGCTCACAGGGACAAGTGCAGCGTTTATGCGGGCCTCTGCTAATTGCTGCTCTGCCAGAGAGGAAGCATTCAACCCTTCAGTATATTTGATTAGCTCTTGCCTCAGCTTTTCATTCTCATTAGCCAGTTGCTGATTATCCTGCTCAGTTTGCACGAGATTGGAAATTGCCACCTCGGGTTGAGCTGCCTGGTTGCCCAATACCCCCTGGGTCTTTAGCAGCACCACAAACAAGAACCCAATCAAGATGGACGCTACTGTAACCAGGTGCTTGACATCAGTACGCCAGCGCATAAAATCCCTCCTGTTAACTTTTACAAGTACTGTCTGTAAAGAAAACTTGGCATGCGCCCGATACTGCCGGTGGCAGTATCGCACTTGTTAGCCTTAAGGCGCAGGCGGAAGCCTTAGTTGCAACTTATGCGCCTTAAAACTTATACTTTCTGATTAGCCAAAAAGGACACCCGTCAGGGTGCCCTTCTCTTATTCGCTTAACCACTCTTCGCCTGCTTTTTGGTATGCCACAAGCTCTTCCCCTTTGAAGTAAAGAGAGATTTCTCTGTTCGCACTCCCTACGGAATCAGAACCGTGGATAATATTACGGCTGATGTCCACCCCGAAAGCTCCCCTGATCGAGCCGGGGCTGGCGTTCGCCGGATTGGTCGCTCCCATCATCTCTCGGGCTGAAGCAACCACATTCTTTCCCTCCCAGACCATCGCTACCACAGGAGAGGACGTGATGTAATTTACTGTAGGCTCAAAGAAAGGTTTACCCCGGTGTTCTGCGTAATGCTCTTCAGCCAAGTCCTGGTCAACTTGCATCAGCTTCATACCTACGAGCTTAAATCCTTTGCTCTCAAAACGGGCGATTACCTGTCCAACCAACCCACGTTGAACTGCGTCAGGCTTAAGCATTAAAAATGTTCTTTCCATTCACGTGTTCACTCCTCAGTCTATTTTGTCCTTTTCCACTTCTAAATCCCGCCCGAGACCTTTGTCCAGACTGCCGTCCGATAATTCAGCCTCTCTGTGCTCGCCGTCGGCTCCCGGCTGCAGCTTGCCCTCAGGCTCACGCTCGGCTTCCGGCTTATCAAATTTCGCCATGATAGCGGCAAATTCCTTCGCCTCAAGTGTTTCTTTTTGCATCAAAGCCTCGGCAACGGCATGAAGCTTATGCATGTTTTGCTTAATCAGATTCTGAGCTTTTTGGTAGCACTCGTCAATAATGCGCCTAGCCTCTTTGTCAATGGCATAGGCAACAGCCTCACTGTAATTGCGGTCGCGCGCAATGTCCCGTCCTAAGAAAACCTGTTCCTCTTTATGGCCAAAAGTCAAAGGCCCTAACTCATCAGACATCCCAAGCTCCGTGATCATCTTGCGCACGAGGCCGGTAGCCCGCTCCAAATCGTTGGAAGCACCGGTGCTGATTTCATGCAGGACTAAAGCTTCCGCAACCCTGCCTCCCAAAAGCATTGTCACTTGATCAAGCAGTTGGGATTTGGTCATGTAATTGCGGTCTTCCTTGGGCAGAAGCAGGGTATACCCGCCAGCCCGACCGCGCGGAATAATCGAAACCTTATGCAGGGGGTCTGTATGAGTCAAGAGTTCTCCCACTAAGGCGTGCCCGGCTTCATGGTATGAAACAAGCTTCTTTTCGAACGGACTGATAACCCTGCTCTTTTTCTCGGGGCCGGCAATCACGCGCTCGATCGAATCTTCGAGAGCATGCATTCTGATCTCTTTTTCCCCACGCCGGGCAGAGAGCAAGGCCGCCTCATTCACAAGGTTAGCCAAATCCGCTCCGGTAAACCCGGGAGTCCTGCGGGCCAACACCTTTAAGTCCACATCAGCGCTAACCGGCTTGTCATGCACATGAACTTGGAGAATTTCTTCCCGTCCCCTCACATCGGGCACATCCACCGTCACCTGGCGGTCAAAACGTCCCGGCCGTAACAACGCAGGGTCCAAAATATCCGGACGGTTGGTCGCTGCAATAATAATAATCCCTTCATTACCATTAAAACCATCCATTTCAACCAAGAGCTGGTTCAGAGTTTGCTCTCTCTCGTCATGACCACCGCCAAGACCTGCTCCCCGTTGGCGCCCAACAGCATCAATCTCGTCAATAAACACGATACAAGGGGCACTTTTCTTGGCCTGCTCGAACAGATCCCGCACCCTGGACGCTCCCACACCGACAAACATCTCGACAAAGTCAGACCCGCTGATGCTGAAAAAAGGCACTCCTGCCTCTCCGGCAACTGCGCGCGCCAGCAGGGTTTTCCCGGTTCCGGGTGGGCCAAACAGGAGAACTCCTTTCGGAATTTTGGCCCCAAGTTCATTGAACTTTTTCGGGTATTTAAGAAATTCCACGACCTCTTCCAGTTCTTCCTTAACCTCATCAAGGCCGGCCACATCACTGAACGTTATTTTTTTCTTGTCATCCCCAACCAAGCGGGCCTTGCTTTTCCCGAACTGCATGACCCTGTTACCCCCGCCTTGAGTCTGCTGCATCATAAAAAAGAAGATGCCGACGATGATCAGGGGCAGAAGCAAAGTAGTAAGAAGTCCTGTCCACCACGGAGCTTCCGTCGGAGGAGCATAATCAATAGGACCTACATGAGCCTTTAAGTCCGTAAGCAGTTGGGGGTCATCAGAAGGCCCGAGAACATCAAACTGCTTGCCGTCCTTCATCGTGACCGAATACATATTCCCGCTTTTTTCCTGGACAACTTTGACTTTATCAACCTTATTTTCGACAACGGCTTTGCTGAAAGCATTATAATCTAACCCCTGGTCCTGTTTGACCGGGGTATTTGTCCATCTTATCAACATTATCGCTAAGAGGATAATGAGTAGATAAACAGCCGTATTCTTAAAAAACTTCAACGATGGGTCCTCCCCTCTGATGGAAAACCGCCTTGTATTTCCGGCGCAATATTAAATATTATACCACGGTCAAACGCCTTTTACAACGAGACTTAGCCTTAACTCAAGGCCTCACTTAAAGCCTTGCGCTACCTCCGAAAATAGAATGCCGGTCTAGAACTCATCCATTTTTATGCTTCTGCCGATGACACACTTCTTAATACACAATAAAGTTGCCCCCTGTTCTGCCTGGATGGGGCCGCATCGCTTCTTTTAACCCCGGGTATCCACAGAACCTCACTCCCAGATGCAATCAAGAGCAGACTTTTCCGCCTATCCATCCCAATTCCTTCTTCCTGAAACACCTTTTTTAAGCTTTTATGCCCCACTCCCTTAAGATAAATCTTGTCTCCCGGCCTGCGCGTGCGACAAACCAAAGGCTCGGGAAAGCTAAGAACCGTTTCCCCATCGAAGACAGCAACCTCGTCCACAACTTCCTGACTATAATCTGTAAAAATCCCCACTTTAATACCTAATTCAGATATGTCTGCCCAAGTTCCCTCAGTAAGCTGAATTTCCACCTTCATCCCGGTCGGCTTTCCCTCATATTCTCCTCTCAGTCCGGGTCTCCCTCCGTGATCGTGCGCATGTTTCTCTCTCTGCTCATGGGTGCTTCTCCTGAACAAAATTCCCTCAGACTTAATTTCTACTTGAAACCCCGGAAAGTCCTGACTCCAGTGTAAATTTCCTTGGGCACGCGCGGAAATTCCCTGCTCCATAATCCTTACTATGTAATCATAACCCAAGCCGCGCGGCTCCCCGCTCACCTGGGCCGCGGCCCGGCGCAAGATGCGGCTCACCAGAGCGGGGGGCTGGTCAAGCACCCTTATATTTAAGCATACTTCTTTCGCTAACACTTGGTCTGAACCCATGGCTGAATCTATTGCTGAATCTGTGGCAGCTGTTTTGGAATACCTCCATGAAATTGGGTTATCCGGGTAAATAATATTATCCCGCCAAATCTCTTCCGCCTTTTCCTGCACATACTCCTCATCCCAGCGCATTAAGATGGCCGTACGCCCGAGAGCCTGTACGATCTGCGGGTTATATTCCTTGGCTAATTCCGGCAGCAAGTTCAGGCGAATCTTGTTGCGTACATAAACAGGTTCCTCATTAGACCGATCAAGTGCATAGGGCAGTTCTTCCCCTGCACAATAAGCAAGAATCTCCTCTTTCGTAACGCTTAACAAAGGCCGGAGCACCCGATTGTGACTGGGTAGGATTCCTGCCAGTCCAGCCGTCCCGCTCCCTCGAAAAAGGCGGTAAAGAACAGTCTCCGCCTGGTCCCCAAGGTGGTGGGCGGTGGCCAAGTGCGTGCATCCAAGTTCCTGCATATCCTGCTCCCAGCGCTCATAGCGCCAGGCGCGCGCTCCTTCTTGAAACGAACGCCCGCTTGACTTGGCATACTCCTTAGCATCAAAAGCGTGGCTTACGCAAGGGATGCCCCATTTCTCGGCCAACCCCTGGACCAGCATCTCTTCCTGAGCAGACTCCGGGCGCACCCCATGATTAATATGACTGATTACAAGTTCAAGCTCCCGCTCCTTTTCATCCCGGGCATAACGCCACAGAACATGCGCTAAGGCCACGGAGTCCGGTCCGCCGGACACTGCCATCAACATTTTGGCCTGCGGAGGAATGAGCCCAGGCAGCACCTGTGCCCGCAGTTTTTCATACATCCAGGTCGCTCTCCTATAAAATCCTTATTCAGCAAGTTGGATTGAGTTTTATCCAACACTAAATTAATACTACCAGAAACTATGCTCATGACGATAGTACAAACCTATAAAGAATTTTCTTTTTCTTTCTATATCATACCCATTAAAGTGCCGGGGATAGCCTTCACGACGCAACGTTCTGGAAATATACACTATAATTCAACCCTTAACAATCGCTAAAGCTCCGATAATTTG
>DAHVVW010000329.1 GCA_027357125.1 Clostridiales bacterium | reverse complement strand
CTCACAGACCCGTGCTGGCAATCAAAAATAACCTTTTTTCCGTCCAGAACCGTTTCAAGGTGCGCAGATTTCCCCCAGAGATATTGCACTAAACTCAATGTTTTCTCAAGATAAACGATATCGAGGTCTAACCCTTCATGCCGATGCCTGAGCAAAAGCTCCCCTTTCTCCTCGTAATCTCTTTCAACTGCAACAATTGTCGGGTTCCCTCCGTGTACAAGACTTTGCACGAGATTATCCCGGACTTTTTCCCATTCGGTATCTGTTACTTGCCATTGTGCCCCTACTTTGCGGAAGTTAAAAAGGTTGAGCTTTTCCACCAGATCACGCGTTAGATGGTTGCGGATAAACGAGACATCATTTTCCGACTCCCGTAGTTCGAACAGGTAAGAAGTATCAAATCTTTCCCCTAATGACTCCCATATCTTAACTCCCAAATAATATGGATTAAGCCCGCCGCGCGAGGGCTGTACGACTTGACTGTGCATAAGCGCAAAATCTATGACTTCACCTTCCGCCAAATCTAATTCGCGCATGATGCGGCTGTGCCAGAAAGTCGCCCACCCTTCATTAATAATTTTAGTCTCGATCTGAGGATAGAAATAGAGAAACTCCTCACGTACCATGCTGATAATATCTCTTTGCCATTCTTCCAGCCCGGGGGCGTAGCGAATAAGATAAAGCAGCACGTCCTCATGTTCAGGTTTCTCTGGTTTGTGTTCCATCTCCTGGGGCAAGTCCAGGTCTAGCAGATCTTCGTAAGGGGCAGACACCCTTATTTTCTTCGCTTGAACTCCCTTCTTTCGCTTTCTCCCGGAGCGCGTCCCACCTATATGGTCGCGTGGGTCTACATGCTCCTGAATTGCCAAGACCGCATCAAGGGTTTGCTCTATCTTTTCGAGCCCGTACTTGAGCTCATATTCCCGAATCTGCTGCGAATGGGCGGCCATACGCTCGATCATATCTCTGGGAGTGCGGGCAAAGTACCTGTTGTTTTTGAAAAAGTCCACATGGGCGTACACATGCCCGATCACAAGCTTGTTTTGCGTCAGGTCATTCCCTTCCAGCAAAAAGGCATAGGAAGGGTTAGAATTGATCACAAGCTCGTAAATCCGGCTCAGGTTCAAATCGTACTGGGTTTTTAAGCGGTAAAACGCCTTGCCGAAACTCCAATGCGTAAAGCGTACCGGCATGCCATACGCTCCGAACGTGTATATTGCTTCAGCCGGACAGACCTCAAAATGCACAGGGTAGAAATCCAGCCCCAGGTTTCTGGCTACGATTTCGATTTCACCGGCAATTTTGTTTAACTCTTTAATTTCATAGTCCATAATTTCCCCCTCAGGAAAAAACTGCCTTCAGCGCCGCGTATACTTCGCTGCGATCCCGAATTGTCACCAAGCGCAGTTTAGGATCTGTAATTCGTTTCAGAGTGGACATGAGGGTGCTGGAATAATGCGTGCGTAAAATCTCCCCATACCCCACGACTTGGCTGATTTCAACTAAGTGTGACATCAAAGCCAAGGCCCTGGCACTGTCTGAACCGATATTGTCCCCATCGGTGAAATGCACGGGATAAATGTTATAATGCTGAGGCGGATAGTCTTTTTCGATAATCTCGAGCGCAAGCTGATAAACGGATGAGCAGCGGGTACCTCCACTTTCTCCCCGGGTAAAGAACTCTTCTTCTGTGACCTCTTTGGCCTCAGTATGATGAGCCAGGAAGCGCATTTCAACATTTTCATATTTGGTGCGCAAAAACCTGACCATCCAGAAAAAGTAGGTGCGTGCAATATATTTCTCGAATTGACCCATGGAACCCGAGGTATCCATCATGGCAAAAATGACGGCATTGGTCTCAAAATTGGGCCTCGTCTCCCAGGTCTTAAAGCGCAGGTCCTCCGGAGTAATGTGCAGATCATTGTCTTCATCCTGAGCCCTGGCTTTTCTCTTAATGCTTTCGATCAGGGTCCGTTTCTTGTCGATGTTAGCCATGAGCCCTTTTTTGCGCACATCGTTAAACTCAGGCTTATCATGGGAAATTAACGGGCGTTTTTTGTCATCGAGATTGGGCAGCCTCAGTTCCTCAAATAATACTGCCGCTAAGTCCTCATACGTCACATCAACTTCATACACATCAGCGCCCGGTTCCTCCCCGGCACCACTCCCCTGCCCTTTCCCTTTAGCCGCTTCGCGCCCGATTACATCACCCGGAGCCATTTTTTTACCGCCCTGGCCGGTGTGGTTTTTCTTATTGTAATCAAAGCGGAACCTATATTCCTCCAGAGAACGCATGGGAATCCTCATGGATTTTTTGCCGTCACTTAAAATGATACTTTCATCAGCAATCAGGTCCCCCAATTGCTGCTTAATCGCATCGTCCACTTTCTGTCTGTGCCTGTTCTGGTCAAGATACCCTTTGCGGTGAAGGCCCCAATCTTCACGGTTGACAATCACATCATCACTCATAGGTTTCCCTCCAGCTTAACGATTGAGGAGAGATCCGACATACTTGACAATTTCATTGGCACATACCGGACAATATCCATGCTGTTGGATAAGCCGGTCAGTTACATCATTAATGCGCCGCAACTGTTCTTTGTCGGGATGACTGATAGAAGTCGTTATCTTTACAATATCCTTGAGATCTGCGAACAGTTTCTTTTCGATTGCTTCCTTAAGGCGGTCGTGGGAAGAATATTGAAATGCTTTCCCCTTGCGGGCAAACATGGATATTCTGATTAAGATTTCTTC
>DAHVVW010000328.1 GCA_027357125.1 Clostridiales bacterium | reverse complement strand
ATAAATAGAGGGAGATTGATTGAGATGGCAACAGGAGAAATCAAATGCGGGATTTGTGGGTTTGAGGTGAAGGTAGAGGCAGAGCAGGTAGAGGGGAGCAAGGTAAAACTTAATATCACCAGCACCTGCCCGTCATATCAAAAGATTGCTGCCGAGTTACAGGAAGTTGACGCTTATCAGGAGGTCTTCCAAAAGCTCCATCAGGGCAAAGTTTATGAAGTTTTCAGTAAATATAGCAAACATCCCAGTTGTCCCGGAGTTTCAGGGATCTTAAAAACTATCGAAGTTGCTGCCGGATTAGCTCTGGGCCAAACCGCTTCTATGGAAATTAAAAAATAGAATTAGAGTTTTGAATTAGCAGGACTTTAAAGTTAATTAACGAATTATTAAACAATTAAAGAATGGTGCGCTTGAAACAAAAAAGTCCTGGAGGGTCAATTGATGAGTGTAACCTGGACAGTTACGCAAAAACAGAAGTTAATAGAGTTAAACGGAGAGCCTGCCTTATTTAATCAGACATTTACAAGCTCATCCGAACGCGATCAGGCTTTTCAAAAAATTGAAAGAGAATTGGTCCAAAAGAATAAACAACACCTACTGGAATTAAAAAACAGCGGTTTTCGTCCTCTGGTCTGCCAGTTAGAAAGCAAGATGGTAAACAGGCTTAACGCAGAAGGATTTGTTCAGGTGGTGACGCCGATCATGTTGGCGAAAGGTATGCTGGAAAAGATGACGATTACCCAAGACCACCCCCTTTCCAAACAGGTGTTTTGGGTAGATGACAACAGATGCTTAAGGCCGATGCTGGCCCCCAATCTTTATTACTTGATGCATGATCTGAATAGGCTATGGGGCAAACCTGTGAGAATCTTTGAGGTGGGACCCTGTTTCCGCAAAGAGTCCCAAGGCGCCAACCATTTGAATGAGTTTACCATGTTGAATCTGGTAGAGTTGGGGACGCCTGAGGGAGAGCAAACTGCGCGCCTACGCGAATTGGCTGCGATTATGATGGACACCATTGGATTAAAGAATTATAAGTTAGAGACTGACACATCTGAAGTATATGATACTACGATTGATGTGGTAGCAGGAGATTTGGAGCTTGGGTCCGGAGCCTATGGTCCCCATAAACTCGATCCAGCGTGGGGAATAGTTGACCCTTGGGTAGGGATTGGTTTTGGGGTGGAGCGCCTAGCCATGGCGCTACAAGGGCATCGAACCATTCGCCGAGTCGGTCGTAGCCTTTCCTATCTTGACGGATCACGCCTTAATATTTAGGTTGTTCACGAAATCGAATGATCTGCCACTTTTGAAAGCTGGAATCGCTTCTAAGATTAAGAGCGATGGAGAATAATAGCTATGACGCGTCTAACTACTAGCGATATTCATAACCTAGGCTCCGAAATTGCTAATTATAACTCGGATTTAATTAAGAAGACAGGCTCAGATATGCGAACCCTTGTCTGTTTTGCTTCCGGGATAAGCGCCGAGAGGTTCGCGGAAGCATCTCGTGACTACGCAGTTGCTGTTGTGCCTATTACTTCCGGGCAAGGTTTAATTGGCAGCTTTGCTGAATCAGTACAAAGCATCATTGAGTTTTTGGGATATACTAGCTTTGTTACTGAGCACACCGATGTAGCCGGAATTGCTGAAGCGGTTGAGAGAAAAGCTCACCTAATATTTATGGCAGATGACGACCGGTTTATAGTGTTTAATGTTGGTCAAGGGTTCTACGTGGATAATGCTCAAGCTACGGCCAGGGGCTATGTAGCTGCTCTCGCTCATATGGCCCGAGGATTAAGCGGAGAGGATGTATTAGTCCTGGGAGCAGGTCCGGTCGGACAAGGTGCGATCAGTTTTCTCAAAGAGCTGGGAGCCCAGGTCAAAGTCTTTGACATTAAGCAAGAGAAACTGGCTAGATATCAAAACGACTCGCAAGTGTTCACGGAGCTTTCCCTTGCCGAAGCTCTTCGTAAATATAAGTATATCTTAGATGCTACCCCAGCCACGGACTTCATTGGGTTAAATGATCTCCATCCCGAGGCCGTGGTGGCCGCTCCGGGCATTCCTTTGGGGTTGACTGCGGAGGCTTTTGCAAGAAATAAGGATCGTATCGTTCATGACCCTCTACAACTTGGAGTTGCTACTATGTTGGCAATGGCTCTTTAGGGTCCTTTTCACGGGGGGTGGATCGACAAGATCACATAGACTCTAAATCTATGCAGCCGGGTGTGACTCCCGGACTCCCCGCCATAAATTTATTCCTTTTTCGTTGATCCTGCTAAGTTGTTTCATTGGAACTAGAAACTATGTTTAGTAGGAGGAAATTGCATGGCGATTTTAGACATAGCCACCACGGATTTTCAAGTGCATTCTCCTGATACGGAACTTTGGTCCCTTAAGGACACTCTTGTCCACGTACGGCCAAAGTTTATTATTACTTTGTCGGAAAATGGATTGGAGAAAGTGTTTCCCGCAGAGTTTCTCATGTCTGAAATTCTAAGTCTTTCTGATAAAGATTCAGGGGCGCGGACTTTATTACTAAAGGATTTACAGCCCGACCAAGAATTTAGTGTTCTGAATTCGGATTATTCTGTTTTGGATCTGAAAGACCTAAATACTGAACTAGCCGTTATTCTCAATAGTGACAATTATCCAGTGGGAATTGTGGACAATCTTAGTGGTATCAAGACTCTTACTAAGTATTTGGTTATCAAAAACAATGAAGTACAGGAAACGCTCATGGAATATGAGCAGATATTTCAGGGCATTGAAGAGGAGATTTTTGTCACTGATC
>DAHVVW010000327.1 GCA_027357125.1 Clostridiales bacterium | reverse complement strand
TTTACCCTTTTACAGCAATTGCCGGTCAGGAGAAAATGGAAAAAGGCCTTATTCTAAATGCCATTAACCCGCGGCTTGGAGGTATCCTGATACGCGGAGAAAAAGGAACGGCTAAATCAACTGCGGTCCGGGCTCTGGCAGCCCTTCTGCCAGACATAGAAGTAGTAAAGGGATGTCCGTTCAATTGTGATCCTAAAAAATTAATCAGCTTTGTGAGCGGTGCCGGGCACGGTTGGAAGACGAGAAGAAGCTGGAAACAATATCACAGCAGGTGCAGGTTATTGATTTGCCAGTCTCGGCGATCGAAGATCGGGTGGTAGGAAGCTTAGATTTCGAACAGGCTATTAAAGAAGGGATAAGGCTCTTCCAACCGGGAATAATGGCTCAGGCCAACCGGGGGATTATTTACGTAGATGAAGTAAACCTTCTAGACGATCATATTGTGGACGTACTCTTGGATGCAGCGTCCCCCACACAATTCGGACTCAATTCTGACAACATAGGATCACCACGAGAAGCCGAAGTGGATTACCGGTTTCTTTTTTCAATGCCGGTTGGCTGGACAGTGATGAATCTGCAGAAAAATCCTTAACAACCGCTTGATTACCCAGGATAGCCGGAGGCCTTGCATGTCAAGGGCGTGCCCGGTAATCATTTCGTATGGTAATAATCTCCCCGTTTTCAGGACAATTAACTCTCTGGTTTAGACCGTTTTCGCGAAGATAATTCCGCAAATCCTTTCGCGTCAGAAAACAATGGTTAAACGCTTCCATATGGACAACAATGATTTTTGCTTTGGGTACATGGAAAGCAACTTGAGCGATATCCTGGGCCGTCATGGTGATCGGGCCTCCTGTCAGGAACTCCGCAGCACCACCATTGAGGAGGATTGTTTGAGGACTGTAAGTTTCTAAGGCTTTAGCAACCTCCTGGCACCAGACGGTATCCCCGGCAATATAAAGGTAGGGTTCAGCATCGGATTGCAATAAGTAGCCGGACACCGGAGCCATTTTCTCCCCGATCTCGTCGGTTCCGTGATGGCCACTGGTTCGAATAAAGCGTATACCATCCCAAGTTAGGGACTGATTTACTGGCCGCACATCATAAAAGCCAAACTGTTCTAATTTAGCCGCATCTTCCGGTTGGCAGAAAACCGGCAAGTTTTTGGGGATGAGTTCCTTAGCACGATCATCAAAGTGATCCCGGTGGGTATGCGTCAAAAGAACCGCATCAACGTCGAGCAGCGCAGTGGGGTCGACAGGGAGTTCCACTAAAGGATTCGGTTTCTGATTGGCCGAGTCTGGCACAGGGGCCATAGTTCCTTGGGGACTTAACATGGGGTCAATGAGAATTTTTTTCCCGCTGAGCGTCAAGATGACCGTGGCATGGCGAATAAGTTGAATGTGCATAAAGTCCATCTCCTCTGAAAAAAACTTAGCTCTCGAATGTTTTCGAATTTTTTTGATAGTTTTTATCCCGGAAAGTCTTAACAAAACCTATTTTAGCCGGAGAGGTGTGCCGCTACAACACTACGAGGAAAGAGAAGTTGGGCTTTTAATTTCATGATGAAAGGAAATTAGTCTGAATGCTTGATCGAACAGATATGGAAATCCTTCAATGGCTCTTGAGAGATTCCAGAATGCAATGGAAAGAAATTGGGGAAAAAGTGCATATGACAGGTCAGGCGGTTGCCGCACGGATTAGACGAATGGAAGATGAGGGGACTATAGAAGGCTTCACTATTTTGGTTAATCAGGCTAAATTAGGGAAAACATTTAAAGCATTTATTACTGTGTTCATGAAGATTACCGATCATGCAGAATTTCAGCGTTTTTTGCAAGGGAAAGAAGAAGTTGTACAAGCGCACAGGGTCAGTGGTGAGGGGTGTTATTGGCTGGAAGCGGATTTTCCCAATCAAGGAGAGCTTAATAGGCTCTTGGATGAACTTTTGCATTTTGGTAACTACCGGCTCAATCTTTCTATCGGGAAAGTAAAGTAGGTTGTTTGATATATCAAATAGATCCGTGCGAGGGATGGTTTCCCGTTGGTCAATCTTCCCTCGGGGTACATCCGTGCGCCAAGTCAAGAGTGTATCACGCAGTGATGCTCATCCTGCTGATTGCCCTTTTATTTCCGACAGGGATGAAGCTCAATGCCTTATTTTTTTTGATCCTGATGCTTAACTGTCTGGTGTTTGCCGCTTTGGGATTTACGGCCGGGGTGTTGATCGATTCCCATGCCGATATGGCTAAGTTCACCAATTTTGTGATTACGCCGATGGCTTTCTTATGTGGTACGTTTTTTCCCATGGAAAAAATGCCCTGGCTGATCAAGGATTTCATCGGGCTCCTGCCGTTAACACATACCAGCCAGGGTTTGCGCAACAGCGGAGGAGATCTGGGGATGTTGGGGCTGAATATTATGGTCCTGGCAGTTTATTTTGGGGTTCTGTTTGTGGTCGGCGTCAGAACGTGTACTAAGGCGGAGGCCATCGGGTAAGGAGTCAGGGAAGCAGTGGGGTAAGGCTCCGGTGATGCAGATCTTAGGGGATGTCAACGCCGAAGGCGAATCGCCAAAGAAAGCTGAGCGACTGGGGATGACTCCTGTCTCACGAAGGAGGGCGATTTATTGAATATGGAAATACAAGGGCGAGTTTATCCCTTTACCGCTCTGGTCGGCCAGGAGAGAATGAAGCAGGCGCTTATTCTTAATGGGATCAATCCGGCTCTGGGCGGTGTTTTGATCCGGGGAGAAAAAGGCACGGCCAAGTCGACGGCGGTACGGGCCTTGGCCGATC
>DAHVVW010000326.1 GCA_027357125.1 Clostridiales bacterium | reverse complement strand
CGGAATGAGATGGGGGGGCAGCCAGAGACCGCCGGCGGCAAGAAATTTGATATCGCCCCAACCCATGCCGTCGCGACCGGTCAAGCGCTTGTGGACGACCAGGAGGGTGGCGGGGATCGCGGCGGCCAGGGCCGCCGCGATGGCGGCACCCGTAAGGGAGCCGCCGGCTGATAATTTAACTGTGACCAGGCCGACTTTACTCTCTAACGCTTCACTTAAGGCAGCCGTTAGTTCCTGGGCATAGCCAGGCATTCCTTGGTACAGGGAGCCGTCAATCGCGACCGTGTGGCGCTTGTCCAGGTGCGGGTCGAGATGCCGGACAACCCCGGTCAAGCTGGCCGCCACTAGCCTGGCTGAACGTTTTGTGAGGATATGGGCGATCTGTTTGAGAGCAAAGTACTCATCATCTCCTTGCACAAGGAGGGAGTGGGTGTCCTCTTCCGTGAGGATCAAGGCCAAGTCTTTGCCGCTTACAGAATAGGGTTGGTTCCAGCGGGACGGGTAATTATTAAGCGTGTGGAGAAGCCCCGGGTGCACAAGATCTAGGACAATTTGACGGAAAAGCTCTCCCAGGTATTTGCCGGAAACCATTTTCTCAAATCTCTGCGCTCCCGGGTTATCACTTTCCTGATCGAGCAAGTTATCATAGGCAGTTGTCGGAGCAGCTGAAAAGTTTCCGGACTCGGCGTTGATGATGACAGCAGTAGCAAACCCAGGTGCATTCTGTTCCAGGTAGCAGGTGTTGTGCCCGGTGCCGATGATCGAAGCTATGTCTACCTTCGGTTCTTGGTAGGCTGCGGTCAGGAAGGTGGCCACAGTGTCGTTGATAACGGCTGTGGGTTTAACTAAGGTGCCAAGTCCCTTGCGCGACAGGCCCGCAGAGAGCAATTCTCCGACGTCTTTCCCAACTACCCCGGAAGTCTTTACTTCTTTATTCCAGTTAAGGAGGATCCCTTGGTCTATTTTTCGTTGGTGGTAGGGAAAAGAGAACGCAAAACCCAAGGGAATTATTTCCGGAGGGCTGACAGTGGTTAATGGGTTCGAAGTACAGTTCGTCAGCACTTCTTGAATGATTCCTGCCAGAAGATCAAAGAGTTCCTCAGCGGTCACGGTTTCAGCCCGGTAGTCGCGTCCGGACGCGGGATCTGACAAAGGGCGCGCAAGCCTGGAAAATTCCCGGAATTTTCCTGCTCCCTTAAGCTCCACTATGGACACGCGCACATTGGAGCCGCCAAAATCAAGAGCCAGAAAAACCCCGGTTTCGTGACTGCTGGGAGCCTGAAGATAGGAAGGAAACATTTTAAGCGAGCGTACACGCCCGCTTAAGCCTTGTTCCATGTGCTCCTGGAAACTATAAGCAATATTTATGAGCTCGCTCTGGGAAAGAGACAATTCTTTTTCCAGTTCGGATAAAGCATGCTGTAGCAATACAAAACATCCTCCTCACGTGTGCATTTCTACCCGCATTCGTCCTTATATGGTAAGCTGCTCACTCAAAAAATACACACGTGTTTCATATGGACGTAGAGCTATTTCTTTAAGGTCAGGCGGACTAACTTCAGCTTTTGTGTCCGAGTAATTCGCAATAAGCAGCTTGCCTGTCTTAAAACTCACTTTTTCCGGAAGGGTAAAAGCGGCACTCTCCTGGAAGAAATTCAGAATGACCAAGAGGGTTTCCTCGTCCCAATGGCGCAGATAGGAATAAATCTGGGTGTGCTCAGGCACAAGCAGATGATAATCCCCGTACACAAGGAGGGGGTATTGGCGGCGCAGTTCCATGAGCTTGCGGTAATAGTGCAAGATAGAATTCTGATCTTGCCGGGCTTGCTCGACATTGATTTCGCGATAATTGGGATTAACGGGAATCCAGGGAGTGCCGTCCGTAAAACCGGCATGAGGACTGTTATCCCACTGCATCGGGGTGCGGGCGTTGTCCCGCCCTTTTTCATAAATTACTTCCGTTAGTTCCTTCAGGTCTTTGGCGTTCTTCAGACCCTCTTCATACATGTTGAGCGTTTCGATGTCCCGATAATGCTCAATGCCGGGGAAACGGACATTGGTCATGCCGATTTCTTCCCCCTGATAAATGTAAGGTGTACCTTGGAGAGTATGAAGCAAAGTAGCGAGCATTTTTGCCGACTCCACTCTGTAGGTGCTGTCATTGCCAAAGCGGGAAACCATGCGGGGATGGTCGTGATTGCTTAGAAAGAGGCTGTTCCAGCCGGTGTCTGCGAGTTTCTTTTGCCAGTCGCTTATGATGCGCTTAAAGTCCGCCAGTTCCCAGGCTTTTTTCTCCCACTTGCCGCTGGGTCCGTAATCCAGTTCCAACAGCTCAAACTGAAAGAGCATGTTCAGTTCATGGCGGTACTCATCGACAAAAATGCGTGCCTTGTCCGCGTCAACCCAACGGGTCTCCCCCACGGTCATCATGTCGTATTTAGATAAAACTTTAGTGTGCATTTCTCTGAGATAATATTCTAAGCGCGGGCCGTTAATAAAGAACTGCCCTCCCCACTGGTAGGAGGAACTGCCTTTGGTTGGAGCATCAGGCAGCTTAGGGTCTTTGGCAATCATGTTGATCACATCCATTCGAAACCCGTCAACGCCCTGATCCAGCCACCATTTCATCATCTCGTAGATTTCGTAACGCACCCTTTTATTTTCCCAATTAAGATCGGGTTGGTTCTTGGAAAAGACGTGTAAATAATACTCCCCGGTCAAAGCATCATACTCCCAAGCTGAACCGCCGAATTCCGAGGACCAGTTATTCGGCTCTTTGCCGTCTTTGCCCGGCCGCCAAA
>DAHVVW010000325.1 GCA_027357125.1 Clostridiales bacterium | reverse complement strand
TTGCCAAGCAATACCCCCTAACGGTGGTTGGGACGTTCATCATCCTTATCATAGGACTGGTTGCCCTGGTTGCACCTCTGATTTCCCCCCATGACCCTCTGCAATTGCACCTGGCGGATCGTTTACTGCCTCCCGGCCATACCTATCTCCTGGGGACGGATGAGATGGGACGCGATCTCTTCAGCCGTATTATTTACGGAGCCAGACTTTCTTTGGCCGCAGGGGTGGGGATTGTCAGCATCGCCGGCATCTTCGGCACTGTGCTCGGCAGTGTTTCCGGATTCTTGGGCGGCAAAACCGATCTAATAATTATGCGTCTGATGGATATCATGTTGGCTTTTCCCAGTTTGGTATTGGCCCTAGCCCTCTCGGCCGCCTTAGGCCCGAATTTCCGCAACAGTATCTTGGCCGTGGCTGTTGTAAAAATCCCCGTCTATGTCCGTTTAGTCAGGGGACAAACTTTATCAGTCAAAGAAAAGCATTTTGTTAAAGCAGCTCAAACTTTTGGTGCTTCCAAGGTGTGGATCATTTCCCGGCATATCATTCCTAACTGTCTGGCACCCGTGATGGTTCAGGCGACCTTAGGCATAGGGGAAGCCATCCTTATTGCGGCTGCTCTCTCCTTTATTGGCTTGGGTGCCCAACCTCCAGCCGCGGAATGGGGAGCGATGGTCAGTGTGGGGAGAACCTACCTGCTGGATCAATGGTGGTATGCCACTTTCCCGGGGATAGCCATTTTCATAACCGTGGTGGGCTTCAATCTATTCGGCGATGGGGTTCGCGACCTGCTGGACCCACGTTTTCGTCATTAGGGGGGTATAGCAATGGAACCGCTCCTGAAGATCAAAGACCTCCACGTGGACTTTTTAAGTTATGCCGGAGCTGCCCATGCCCTGAACGGCATTGATTTTGAGCTTTTCCCAGGAGAATTTCTAGGTTTAGTCGGCGAGTCCGGGTCAGGCAAGTCCCTAACCGCTAATTCCGTTCTGGGTTTATTACCTCGCAAAAACGCCGTGATCGCCAAAGGCTCCATCCTTTTTGAAGGTGAAGAATTGGTCGGCAAATCCGAACGGGAATATCAGGCATTGCGTGGGAAGAAGATCTCCATGGTTTTTCAAGAGCCCATGAATGCCCTAAATCCAGCCTTCAAAATTGGTTCGCAAGTCACAGAAATCCTCAAACTCCACCAAGGAGTAACGGCCAAAAAAGCCAGAACCGAAGCCGTTAGTTGGCTGGCACGGGTTCGCATACCGCATCCGGAAGAAATAATGAATGTCTACCCTTTTGAATTAAGCGGTGGCATGAGGCAAAGAGTGCTTTTGGCTATGGCCCTCAGTTGTGGCTCCAAGCTTCTCTTAGCGGATGAACCCACTACCGCACTCGATGTGAGTATTCAGGCTCAAATCTTACGCCTGATTAGAGATACGACCGACAGCTTGGGAACCTCTGTACTTCTTATTACTCACGACCTTGCCGTCGTAGCGCAGACCTGTCAGAGGGTAGCCGTGATGTATAGCGGAAACATTGTGGAAAGCGGCCCTGTTATCAAAGTCCTGCGTCAACCGCGCCACCCCTATACGAAAGCACTCCTCCAAGCTCTGCCACAGCTTGACGGTCCAATCAAAGCATTGCAGTCGATACCCGGAACTGTGCCCAATTTGTTAACGCCACCTTCGGGCTGTCGTTTTCATCCCCGGTGTTCAGTGGCTGAAAAACGCTGTCAGGCGGACCGACCTAAGTTACTGAGTGTGGCCGAAAACCATTATGTAGCCTGTTGGAGGGAAAGTCATCATGTCTAAACCGATTCTTTCCTTGCGTGAAGTTGTCAAAGAGTTCCCCATCCGCGGGGCCCGGGGTAATTTGTCTTTTAGAGCTGTAAATCATGTATCACTAGACGTTTTTCCAGGTGAGACTGTTGGTTTGGTCGGTGAATCCGGGTGCGGCAAGAGTACCCTTGGCTATATGGTTATGGATCTTCTGCCCATAACTCAAGGCGAAATACTGTTTGAAGGGCAGAAATTAGCCGACGCTTCCAAAGTGGAACGCCGAAAGTTGCAGGCAAAAATTCAAATTGTATTTCAGGATCCTCAATCTTCGCTCAATCCCAGATTTCGCATTGGGCAGATCGTCGAAGAACCTTTACGACTAAATGGTTGGCACGATAAGCGCGAACGAAAGAACCTCGTCCTCCAGCTTCTTAGCAAAGTGAGCCTCGGAGAAGAATATCTCAGGCGGTATCCGCACGAACTGAGCGGTGGTCAAAGGCAACGCGTTGCGATTGCCCGGGCCTTATCCTTAAATCCCCAACTCATTGTTCTTGATGAGCCCACTTCCGCCTTGGACGTCTCTGTACAGGCCCAGATTTTGAACTTGCTTAGAGAATTACAGCAGAACCTTAACCTGTCCTATTTGTTCATTTCACATAATTTAGCGGTTATCAGGCATTTGAGCAGCAAGGTCGCTGTCATGTATTTAGGCCAAATCGTAGAAATCTCCGGCACAGATGATCTGTTTGCCAAGCCTCTTCATCCTTATACAAAAATGTTGTTAAGTTCAGTCCCCAATTTAAATGATGAGCGTCCTTTGGAGGTTGCCGTTGAGAGTGAAATGCCCAGTGCTATGCATCCGCCCTCAGGTTGTAGTTTTCACCCCCGTTGTCCCCAAGCGTCTGAATTATGCCGGCAATTCAATCCGGAATTACAGCGGGTGAACGATCTCCACTGGGTTTCCTGTCATAATTTCACGCAGAAAGAAGAAGAAACCAAAGGAGATGCGTAATCTTGTCTAAAGTACGGCAACATATTTTAGATT
>DAHVVW010000324.1 GCA_027357125.1 Clostridiales bacterium | reverse complement strand
AATTTATTGACTTCCCGGTAGAGGTCCTGGTAAGTTAGAACCCTGCTGTCTCCGCGTTCTCCTTCGAAAATGATGGCTGCCTTGTTGCGGCGCCAGCCTGCCAGATGGCGGTCGATACAGTTGTAAGAGGCATTAAGCTTCCCGCCCACATACCACTGGGCAAACGGCGGCTCCCACTCTAGGACTTTCTCCCAAGGCTTAAACCAGCTTAAACGCTCAGCTGCTTGGGCCCAGAACCCGAGCCGGTCACCTTCCGCTTCCTCATACACCTTCCCCTCCCGCACTACGGCTTGAGCCTTAAACTCCGCGTCCGGCTTAAAGACCCTGTTTTCTTCCAGCAGTGCTTCTAATCTTTCTTCCCCCATATCTAACCCCCCTCGTAGTTTCATATTATGAAACCCTGTTTTTATATTATAAGACATCTGCCTGAATGTTAAGACTTTTCAGGCGAATGGCTGGCTTTTTAAGGTGAACGGCATTTTTTCTCAAGCCTGCGGATAGAACATAAAAAGCCCGTATCTGTCCGTTGACGGAAAGATACGGGCTTAAACCTTAAGCACAATATTCTATTCCTCCTCGCCGAGATTAGCCGATGGCAAGCCTAATTCCAACGCTTTCAGCGCCCGCCGCATAATCTTGCCACTGCGGGTTCGTGGCAAACTACCCCGCGCTTCTATCTCCCACGGAACCAAGTGCGGTCCCAGCCGTTCTTGAATGAATTCTTGCAGTTCTGCTTCCAGGTTTTTTGACCAGGCGAAACCAGGGTGCAAGACGACAAAGGCCTTAATTATCTCACCCCACAGCGGATCAGGCTTGCCAATCACTCCGGCCTCCATTACCGCCGGATGTTCGGCAAGCTTGTTTTCCACCTCGAAGGGACCGATGCGTTCACTCCCTTTCTTAATGACATCGTCAACTCTCCCTTGGAACCAGAAATACCCTTCAGCATCGCGATAGGCTAAATCTCCGGTTACATACCATGTCCCCCAGCGAAAGTACTCCCGGTATTTTTCTTCATCTTTCCAGATCCCGCGCATCATGCCCGGCCACCCGGCTTTCAGCGCCAGCTGCCCCACTTCCAAAGGCTGGAGCTCCCGCCCTTGCTCATCAATCACTGTTGCTTCGATCCCCGGAATTGTTCGCCCCATGGAGCCTGGTTTAAGCGGAAGACAGCGAAGATTACAGATAATCTGTCCCCCCGTCTCCGTCATCCACCACGTATCATGTACTGTAAGCCCGAAAGCCTGAGCACTCCAGCGAATCACCATGGGATTCAACGGCTCTCCTACCGTCAGAATATGGCGCAAAGATTTTAGGGAATAACGCTTGGCCGGATTGTCCGGGCCAAAGTTCATCAGATGCCTGAGGGCGGTAGGGGTTGTATACCAGATATTAACCCGCAGCTTGGCTAAAACCTCATACCATTTATCCGCATTAAATTCCCCTGCATAAATGACACTGGTTATCCCATTCAAGAGAGGTGCCCAAATCCCGTAGGAAATCCCAAGCACCCACCCCGGATCAGAAGTACACCAGTAAATATCCTGAGGCTGTAGGTCCAGCACTAACTTCCCAGTCTGATAGAAATGTAAAATTCCACTATGAACATGGATTACACCTTTTGGTTTACCGGTTGAGCCTGAGGTATAAAGAAGCATCATCGGATCTTCCGGATCATACTCCTGGGCTGCATAAGCTGAAGATGCCGCCGCCATACTTTCGGCATAATCTATCGTTTCTGTGAAGGAAATCTCTGCTTGCGAACCAGCGCCAGCCGGAGATCCTCGGTCCACCAGGATTACATGGCGCAAGGAAGGCAGCTTATCTCTCTTGATGCGTTGATTAAGGATTCCGGAAGTGATCACGACTGATGCCTCACTGTCTTCCAGGATTTCTGTCAAGGCATCGGACATGAGAGCTGTTGACAATGGAACTGCGACTGCTCCGGCTTTAACCGCTCCCAAAAAAGCAACGTAAAACTCCGGTACCGGGGGCAGAAAAACAGCCACCCGTGCCCCAGGCCGAACTTTTAGTCCTTGCAGTAAATTAGCGAATTGATTGGTTAAATTTTTTAATTCCTCATAAGAAACTGTTATTTCAGTGTTCCCATTGCAAAATCTGAATGCCGCTTTTTGCTTACGGCGGCCTACCGCCCTATGATCCACCGCTTCGATAGCGATGTTATACTTCTGACCCAGATGCAATTCTTCTGCAACCTCGGACCAGCGAAAATCACGGCAGATTTGCTCGTACTCAGCAAGATAATCCTTTTGCCCGCAACCGTCAGAACCCTTCACCCTAATCCTCCTCCCCGATGTAAAATCATTGCCAGACTCAGCGGTAGCCTGTGCTTTTATTCGTTCTGTAACCTAAACGGCCTGAGACGGAACGACAGGCTTCCTTGAGCACAGTCACCAACCTAGCAATCCGTTCAAGGCTTAGGCGGGAAGTAGGCCCTGTGATACTTAAGGCCGCGATCACCTTTCCAGTATGATCAAAGACTGGAGCAGCCACCGCTCTTAACCCCTCTGCCGATTCTTCCGCATTAACTGCATATCCTTGAGTTCGCACTTTATCCAGATGTGCCAGCAATTCACTGACTTCAGTAAAGGTATGCTGGGTATAGCGGCGCATCGGACGCTTACTCAGGATGCCCATGCTTTCCTGCTGTGGCAAATAGGCCAGGATCACCTTGTTGTCCGGCAGGCCGGTGGCGGCGAGGATCCACTGGCGCAACGCCTGCAGGACGGGATCGGAGGGCGCAGGCATCTACTCCACCTCGATCTCGACCGGCTTGCCCTGACAGCCGCAGATGGGGCATACCG
>DAHVVW010000323.1 GCA_027357125.1 Clostridiales bacterium | reverse complement strand
TTTGTATGAGCTACGCTCAAACTGCCCGGACCATAGAAAACGGCGGGAATCCCGGCAGAAAGGGTCCAGTAGGCATCCCCTGCTGACAACACTCCTGCGAACGCGGCGTTCTTCATAGTAATTTCCTCCGTTAGGCTCTTGAGGCTTACTAGATAAGGATTGTTTTGCGGAACTTCACGAGGATCCCGGCGTTCAAAAACCGAGAACTCCTTGAGTGTAAATTGAAGGTCTTTCCCCTTCATTCTCTCGATCGCTTCGAGAATTTTATGCTCAATATCAGCCGAGGTTTGAGGCGCAACAAATCGATAATCAATGGTAACACTACATTGATCTGGAACAATGTTTGTTTTTTCTCCGCCTTGAATGGTGCCAATATTAATCGTATCCACTCCCATTAAGGGATGAGTGTGACGTTCAAATTGAAGAATGTCTTGAATGAATGCCATCATTTTTTCAATGGCATTTATCCCGGCGGCTGGATTGCCTCCATGAGCAGATTGCCCCCCGACTGTTAGTTTGACCCAAATCCGTCCTTTAAATGCAGTGAACAAGTTAAGACTACTCGGTTCGCCTAAAATGTGAAATGTCGGCTTGAGCCAGCCAAGTTTATCCAAGCCTTCATTAATTACATAGCGCAATCCCATAGTCCCGGCAATTTCGTCATCAACTGTTGCGCATAAATAAAGGGTTCCTTTTGGTTTAACTCCAGCTTCTCTTAACGCTCTGACGGCTATGATCTGAGCAGCCAGAGCGCCCTTCATATCCGCTGTGCCGCGTCCAAGCAGTTGATTCCCTTCCAGGACAGCTTGAAACGGATCATGTTTCCAGCCTTCTCCGGCGGGGACGACATCCATATGCCCACTTAACATCAATGTTTCCTGCGACGTTCCATCTCCGACCCACCGACCGCAAACATTAGGTTTACCGGCTTGCCCGGAGATAATCTTAACCTCTAAGCCGAGCGTTGAATACTCCTGTGCGATAAACTTCGAGATTCTTTCATAGTCTGCGGGAGGATTCTCCGTAGGCATAGCAACCAGTTCTTGGGTCAATTTTATGACGTCTTCCTGGCTAATATTTGATAATACCTTGTGCTCCAAGGTTTGAAACGACATATTCATTCCCCCAATCAAAGCGATTTAAAGCGGTCGAACAGTATTTGTTCATTCCTGTTATTCGACGAACAATTCGGCAATGAGAGCCGCTCGTTTAACCATACAACTTAGTAAGACGTATTCATGAAGGGCGTGAGCACCGTCGCCTACGGCACCAATTCCATCAAGCGTAGGAATACCTAAGGCTGAAGTAAAGTTTCCGTCACTTACACCCCCTACGTTTTTGCCTCCCAACTCCAACCCTAGCCTTCGGGCGATTCGTTTGGCCTTTTCATAGAGTTCGCGGTTCTGGACAGTAGCCTCTAAAGGCGGACGATTGATTTGTCCGGATATTTTTACCATCGTACCGTCCATTAAAGGCTGTAACCCTAATATCTTATCTTCTGCTCGTTCAAGTTCCATCTGTGACGTTGCTCTGAGATCAATTTTAGCTTCCGCCCGATCCGCAACGACATTGGCCAGTGTTCCGCCGTTTACAAAACCAACATTGACTGTTGTACCTTTTACAGGATCAGTCATAGCATGAAGCCGAATGATTTGACGAGAGATTTCCTCAATGGCACTGATTCCCTTGTCATGGTCATTTCCGGCATGTGCAGATTTCCCCGTTACGATCAGATGATAAAGGCCCCAACCTTTGCGCGAGCGTTTGACAGCTCCTTCCGGGCCAACCGCAGGCTCCGGAACCAACACAAATGTGCTTTTTGCGGCTTGTTCCTCAATCAGAGCACGCGAACTTTGGCTGCCTGTTTCTTCATCAGATGTACACAGGAACACTATTTTTTGGGAAATGTGTGTTCCGTTGTCGATGACTGCCTTAAGTGCATAATAAGCTTGAACGAGTCCACCCTTCATATCAAAGACTCCGGGACCGAAGGCTTTATCACCCTCTATCCGAAACGGCCGCTTTTTGATTTCCCCGAGCGGCCACACGGTATCCATATGGCACAACACGAGAATTTGCTCCTCTCCGGTCCCCCAGGAAGCAAGCAAGTGGTTTCCTGAATTCTCCTGCTCGATAATCTGAACGGCCGCTCCAATTTCTTGAAACTTGGATGCAAGATAATCCACAAGTTTGTTCACTGCTTGTTTGCACGTAGAAGGGCTTTCTAGCTCAACCATTGAACGTAACATCTCAACCATTGGATCGTATTGTTTCTGCAGATATTCTACAAATGCCCCCAACGCTAATTCCTCCTTGTTTATCCACTTCCACGCTGGATGTTATTTTAGAGGTTTATCATAGGTTTCAGGCAAGGTTAAAATAGCAATAAATGAAACAATGGCAGCTCCAATGACATAGAAAGAAGGGGATAAATTATTCTTGGTCGCGGCAACTAAATAAGTAGCGATAAAGGGCGCCATACCGCCAAATAAGGCGGTTATGATGTTGTAGCCAATGGATAATGTGGTGTATCGCACATTGGTTGGGAATATTTCAGCAATAAATGCTACCCCTGCACCGGAGAACATGGAAAGGAACAGCCCTAGGATCAGTTGCGCAATAACCAGTTTCATGAAGGAACCATCACTCACAAACATAAAAAGGGGATAGGTAAAAATAGCGAATCCAATACAGGAAGTAAGAAGCAATGGTTTGCGACCAATTCTGTCGGAAAGGTGCCCCATTAAAGGTATAAATATTACAAGAAGAATGTAGGAAAAGAAATTAGACAGCAGGGACTGATTAAGAGGCAGCTTTAAAATCTTATT
>DAHVVW010000322.1 GCA_027357125.1 Clostridiales bacterium | reverse complement strand
GCTGTTAGGTCCAAGACCACAATGCGTTGTGGTTCATCCTCATTCTGCACATTTTGTGAGATAAGCCTGCGGATGATGTTCGGATCCATGCCCTCCCCACTGATGTCTTTGCCAATCTCATCGACAATAAGGACATCGATGTGCGAGAACAGGATTTTACCCATCAGTTCTCTCGCCTTGCGCAACAGACCTTTCTCTTCTTCTATCAGTGTTTTGGCGGGTACTGCCTTGATCAAAGCAATTTCTGAATAGGCATTCTCCACGAGAGCCAATCCGAAGACCACTTTTGTAACCGTTAAAATGTGCTGACCTACTTGTTCAAGCAAACTTGGAAATGAGTTCATGCCTTGAGCATGATAAGTAGCAGCCCCTTTGTGCTTACCCAGACCAATACACAACATTTTCACCAAACCACTTTCTATTTCGCCGCGGAAAGCGGTATGAGGTTTGATACGGTTAATGGGAATAATAGCATCGGCGGTTAAGGCGGTGCGATCAAAGTAAATGGATATGCCTGAGGGCAAACGTCCAATTTCGTCTGTTGCCATGGAAGAGACTACCGGAGCGCCCACTCCGGACTCGGTAATTCCATAAGAAGCCAGGATCGCCGTCTGCCCTTCAGCCATTGCCCCTCCATGGCTAGCCATAGCAGGGATAATAAAAGGATAACAGCCCCTATTTTTCAGCTCGCCTACTAAGCTTTTGACAATTTCAGTCAAACCGCTTAGACCTCTGCTGCCTACTGCTACAGCCACCCGCATACCCGGCTGAAGAGAATCCGCTATTTCCCGGCGGGACAGTTCTCTGTTCACGGCAGAAGCCGGTTGGTTTTCCCGAGGCCTGGCAAATTTTTGTCTTACTGGCGCCAGAGGTGGAATGGGCGTTTGTTCTGCAAGGATTTGTATCATTATTTATTTACTCCCTCATCCCATGTCTTGGCCATAAGTTCCACCGGATGAACGACTTGCTCTACCACCTGGTGCTTAATGCCGCGTTCTAATTGGATACGACAAGAAGGACATGAGGTAGCCACTAATCCTGTGCCGGTTTTTTTAATATTCTGAAGTTTACGTGCTAAAACCCGGGTTGACAACTCCGGTTTGGTCAAGCTGAACAATCCGGATCCGCCACAGCAACGATTGCTTTCTTCCATTTCGATCAGATTCAAGCCTTTAATCCCGGTAAGTACCTGACGCGGTTCTGCATAAATTCCCTGTGCCCTGCCCAGATGGCATGGATCGTGATACGTAACATTCCACGGGACAGGGTAAGGTCCTGTTTTTAATTTTTCTTGTACAATGAACCATGAAATATCCTGAATTCTTGAGCTGAACTCAACGCTCCCTGGGATGTCTGGCCAAAGCCGTCCGTATTCTTTTAAATGCAGACTGCATCCGGCGCAATCGGTGACAATAACCTCCGCTTTCAGATCTTGAAATTGCTCAATCACCTGGGCAGCCAGTTTACGTGCGGACTGATGTTCTCCTCCGCTATACAGTGGCAAACCGCAGCATATAGTTTCGTGCGGTATTAAAACATGGTAGCCGTTTTTACCCAACACTTTGACAGCAGCCTGCGCTACATGGGGGTAAAAATAATTGGTTGCGCAGCCGACAAAATAACCAACTTTTTTCTTTTGATCTGTATCTTCCGCTTGATTGCTTCGTTTTAGCCCCTTGAGGAAAGGGACTTCGGTAATAGACGGAAAAACTTCTCCGGCTTGCCGGGCAAGGGGAACTACCTTTTTTGTGAGAGAAAAATTTCCCCCTCTATTTAACTTGTTGCCGATAGTGATAATCGTTGAAGCTAAACTGCGGGCCAGACGTGGACGTGTTAAGACAGCACCGGCAGTCTTATAAAGTTTTTTATCAGGACTGGATACATTTTGTAATTTGCCACGCATTTCTTGCACAATTTCATGAACGGGAATATTCGCCGGACATACCGATTCGCAAGCGCGACAGTCAAGACAGAGACTGAACAGTTCTTTTAAGCGAACAGTCTGTTGGAGTTTCCCAACGCTGAAGTCTTTGGCCAAACGCACTTTTGCTCGAGCCAGTGTACTTTCTTCCCGCAATTCAGCAAATAAGGGACATACAGGTTGGCAAAAACTACAGCGAATACATTTGCGTAAGTAGTCATTATACTCGGCCTCTGATCTCATTAGACTGCCTCCGGCTGAAATATCTTACCGGGGTTTAAGATGTTATTGGGGTCGAGGGCCGCTTTGATGCTCTGCATAGTGTCTAACGTTTCTTTGGAATGTTCCCATGGCATAAATTGACGTTTGAGCAAGCCGATACCATGTTCGCCGCTAAGAGTACCGCCCATACTTAAGGCCGTGCGGAATATTTCTTGAATAGCTTGTTCCACGCGGGCCATTTCCGCCTTGTCAGTGTCATCACATAGAATACATGGATGTAAATTACCGTCCCCGGCATGCCCTGCCGTAGGGATGCGAATTTGATAACGCTGGGCAATTTCTTTGATTTTTACGACCATGTCAACCAGCCGTGTGCGCGGAACGACGATATCCTCCGTTATCATTGTATAGGAACTGCTGGCCAGCGCCCCCATGATGGAGCGTCGCCCCGCCCACAATGTGTCACTTTCGGGAGCACTTTTCGCTACGTCAACTGTGCCGCCGCATTTCTGGCAAATTTCAGCGACGCGAGCCGTGTGTTTTTCGACTTCAGTATTACTCCCATCTATATCAATAAGCAGGCACCCGGCGGCCTCCAACGGCAGCCCTGATGCCCGGTAGGCCTCAATGAGCCTGATGGTTTCGTTATCCATAAGTTCCAGAGTAGTCGGAACGATGCGGTTGGCTATGATCT
>DAHVVW010000321.1 GCA_027357125.1 Clostridiales bacterium | reverse complement strand
ACCGGGTAAACCGTTCAAGTGCTCTCTGAGCTTTTTTAAAAGGGCCGTCAGCTTGATGGCTTCATGGACATGCGCATCATCAATTGCCCAAAACCGGGAGAAGTAGAAGTCCAGCATAGCCTTTTCGCCTTTCTCCGCCCCCAAGTGCAGCGCGTTCCCAATGATTAACGCATCGTTAGCCCAGGGGTCGGGAATCACGTCTAACCCTTCTAGGTAGCGCAGCTTGAACTGATATTGGCAGTTTTCAAAGGTGTTTACCCGGCTGTGGCTGAATTGCAAGCTATCACCCCCTTCCCGCGATAAAATCCTTGAATGCCCCGAGGCCGCTGGGACGGAGGACCAAAGCTTGTCCACCTGATTCTTTGATCTTGGCCAGGTTGTACTCTTGGAGCTTGGATAGCCGCCCGGTGTCCGTTTTCAACTCGATGGCTACGAACTGGCCGTTGACGCAGCATATGAGATCCGGCACACCGGCTTTGGTGAACTGTCCGCCGCCCCAATACTTCACAAACCATATGCCCTGGCCGCGCAGGAATGCTTCAACCTTTCTTTGCAGCTCCGCTTCGGTCATCTTCCACTTCCTTAAATAACCTGTCTGTAAAGTCTTTGCGCTGTTTCAGTGTCTCTAAAATCTTTGGTTCGATGGTTCCCGTGGTAAGCAGGTAATAATAGAAACAGGTTTTGATCTGGCCGATCCGGTGAATCCGTTTCTTGGATTGCTCCCAAAGTTCACTGGATAGGGGTAATGTGAAGTAGATAATTTTGTTTGCAAGCTGCAGGTTTAGCCCCATCGCTCCGGCCTGGTACTGGACAAGGGTGACGGAATTCGGATGCTGCCCGTAGGCTCTTAAATCCTTGTCCTTGCCGTTGACCGTTGAGACAGGCTTGTCCAGTCTCCGGCATATCTGAGCGATTTTTACATATTCCAGGTCAAAGTTATAGAATACAACCACCCGGTCATTGGTGGATTCGAGTAACTCCTGCAGCCGTTCCAGCTTATTGGGGTTATACATCCCGGCCAGTTGGCGGAGATATAACAATCTGGTGAGCGGAGTGTCCCCGATTAAGGTTTTGCCGCCAATCCCGATCAGGCGGTCCTTCTGAAACCGGCGGTATTCCCTGGTGCTTGGGACATGAACAAATGTGTCGATAGTTTCAGGGAGGGTCAGTACTTCTTCCGCTTTCATAAATACCGCGCCATACTCCCGGAGTTTCCTTTTCAGCCGTTCCACATTCTTGTAGCCGGTGACAATTTTGACCGGGAATCCGTTGATGATGTCCGTCCGGGTTTCAATGAACTGTTCCCAATACAGCTTTTTCGAGATATTCCAGCCGAGCAGCTTGCACTGGGACCATAATTCCTCGTATTTCCCACCTGTGGGAGTGCCGGATAACAGGATGACGTTCTGCGGGCGGAGCTTTAGAATGAATTTTGACCGCTTGCGGGATTCATTTTTAATCTGGGAGGACTCGTCCAATATGAGGGTAAAGTTTCGCAGCTTCAGCAGCTCTTCCCGCCGCCAGGCCAGGTCATAGTTGATGATGAGCACGGAATGTTCCGGAATGTCGGAGAGAGATTGTTTATCGAAAATCACAACGTTGTAGCCATAGTGCTCCCGGAAATGTGCCACCCAATCATCAACTTTGGACTTTTGACAAATCACTAAAGCTGCGGACGTACCTAGCTGGCGCATTTTCTCTGAACCGACGAAAGTTTTTCCGGTCCCCATCTCCAGATAATAGGCAACACGGTCAAACTTCCTGGTTTGTTCGAGTACCGATTCTTGATGCGGAAGGAGTTTGATCATAATTTTCCTTTGCGCTTTTTCTCTGCCGGGAAACCTATTTCCCATTAACGCTGTTTTAGATGTGGAATCGGCTCCCGTTTTTGTGGTATACTTTTGCTGAAAGTTTTTTGTCAGGCCCGCTTGGTGTTCCCGCACCTGGGCCTTTTTTCATCGCGCAATTTGCACCACCTCCTCTCATATCAGGCAGAAGCTGAAGCCACAATTCTGGCAAACCAGGCACCCGCTTTCGTGATTTATTGGCTCCTGGCATTCAGGGCAATGGGTTACTTTGACTCTTGAATATGCCCCGGCTGTGAGCACCTGTTCTTCCCGGCTGCCATCCCGGTAAACCGTCAACCCTTTGCAATTCAGGTCATAGGCCAACAGGTAAGCTTTGGCGACATCTTCACGGGTAGCGGTACTGGGAAAATTAATGGTTTTAGACACCGCGTTATCCGTGTACTTTTGGAAAGCCGCCTGAATCTTGACATGCCATTCCGGCGCGATTTCATGGGCGGTAACAAAGACTCCCTGCACCCAGCCGGGAACTTCGGCTAACCCCCGTACTGTTCCCCGGCTTGCTATTTTTTGCATTAACTCCTGAGAGTAAAAACCATAGTCCCTGGCGTATTGCTCAAAAATAGGATTGACCTCGGTGAAGCTTGTCCCATCCATGACTGTTTTGGTATAAGCTACGGCAAACAGCGGCTCCACTCCGCTCGATGCCCCGCAGATCATGGAGATGGTTCCGGTCGGAGCGATGGTGGTCAACGTGGCGTTTCTCAGTTTCCGTACTCCGTCATAGATTGATCCTTCATAGTTTGGGAACACTCCCCGCTCCAGAGCCAGGCGTTCGGATTCCTTCCGCGCTTCTTCCTGGATGAAACTCATAATTTTTTCGGCGTATTTTACAGCATCGTCGGAGGCGTAGGATGTTTGGAGCAAAATGAGCATATCCGCGAAACCCATCACGCCAAGGCCAACCTTGCGGTTTCCCTGAACCATTTCTTCAATTGCCGGTAACGGAAATTGGCTGGCGTCAATCACATCATCTAAAAATCGAA
>DAHVVW010000320.1 GCA_027357125.1 Clostridiales bacterium | reverse complement strand
ATATTCAATTGAAAGAAAGACTAAAGGAATATATTGAAGAAACTCTAAACCCTGGAGACATGATTCCTACCGAACCGGAAATAGAGAAGATGTATCAAGTAAGTCGAGTCACGGTTCGTAAGGCGATTGACGAGCTAGTTGCCGAGGGACTGGTCAAAAAACAACAAGGCCGTGGAACATTTGTTCAGGAAAAGATTATTCAAGAGATGGGCAGTATCACAAGCTGGACTGAAGAAATGAAACAAAGAGGTCATAAGACAGAAACAAAAGGTCTTGAGATTGCTGAAATCGTGCCTTCCAAAAAGATGGTAGCCAGACTCGGCCTTGATAAAGATGAGAATTTGATTTGCATCAAACGCATTCGTTGTACTGACGGTGAACCGATTGCCCTAATGATTAATTACTTGCGTGCCAAGTTTGTGCCCGGATTTTTAGAACGAGGACTGCAATCTGAATCATTGTATGCAGAACTGGAAAATACCTATGGAATTACGCTTGAGAGAGCCAATGAATTGATTGGGGCGCGGGAAGCTTCCGAATTGGAGGCATTAACTCTAAATATCCCACCTTATTCCCCAGTGCTCCACATTGCACGGAATTCATATCTTGCTGATGGCACTCCTTTGGAAATTGTTGAAATGGTTGCAAGGGCTGATCGTTATCAATATCGCATATCTTTGGACGGCAGGGCAAAGACTAAAGTCATTAATTTCGGCGACAAGGGAGTGTTTTAAGTTGCAATTATTAAATGAAGCTGTAGTCTTACTCAATGCTGAGGCTAAAACCGCAGAAGAAGCGATTCGATTAGCGGGTGATTTACTGGTTAAAGCAGGTAAAGTCCGCGAGTCATATGTAAATGCCATGGTTAAGGGGTTTAATGAAGTAGGACCTTATATTGTTATAGCGCCAGGGATTGCTGCGCCCCATGCGCGCCCTGAACATGGAGTTATCGAAAAGTGTTTATCGTTTGTTCGTCTGCAGGAACCTGTAAAATTCGGACATCCTACAAATGATCCGGTCCAAATCATCTGCGCCATTGGTGGGGTAGACAGTTCTGGACATATTGAGATGCTTCAATATTTAGCTTCGATCCTGGGTGATCCTGATAAGATTAAACAGATCTTGACAGTCAAAAACTATAAAGAATTTATCAAACTGATAGAATAAAGATTTCGGGTATTTAAGGCAATTTTCTTTTTTTCTTAGGGAGGTGAATACGAGGCGCTTGAGTTTTTTCCTGTTACCAAAATACTCATGCAGCCGAAAGATACCTGATGTTCTTGAACCTTTATGTTTAAAACTTCTGGAGAAAGGGGGTGAACCAATGCGAGTTGTAACTGTCTGTGGAATGGGATTTGGAACAAGTCTAATGCTTCTAATGGACATTCAAGCTATTGCCAAGAAACACGGGTTTAAGGTAGAAGGGGAGGCAACTGATCTGGGCTCGGCAAAAGGAAAGCCTTGCGATTTTATGGTCGCTTCATCTGAAATTGCCTCCGAATTAAAGGGAGAGCCGATTGAAGTTGTAGGCATTGACAACCTGCTCGACAAGCAAGAGATTGAGAATAGAGTGATGCCGGTCATTATGCGGTTAGCAGAGAAAGGGGTAAACTAATGTTAAATTTTATCACAGCTGTTTTGAGTAACCCTGCTGTTATTTTGGGTATTATTGCAGCCATTGGCCTGATTGCTTTAAGAAAAGCTCCGACAGATATTATCAAAGGAACTTTGAAAACTTTGTTTGGCTTCCTGATTCTGCAAGCAGGTGCCGGAGTTATCGTCAATGCTCTAATCCCCTTTAGCACTATGTTTACAGCGGCGTTTGGTCTGCACGGGATCGTGGCTGAAGACAACTCTCTCGTAGCCGCAGTTCAAACTTTATTGGGAAAAGAAACGGCCCTGATCATGGTCTTCTCTTTTGTCATCAATTTAATCTTAGCGCGGATCACTCCCTGGAAATATATTTTTCTAACCGGCCATATGATGTTTTCCTTTGCCGGGACAATGGCAATTGTCCTTGATCAAATGGGCTTCCATGGTTTGACTTCTATCGCGATAGGTTCCGTAGTCCAAGGGGTTTCAATGATTGTATTTCCGGCAATTTCCCAGCCCTTTGTGCGTAAAGTTACTTCAAATAATGACGTCGCTTTTGGTTTCTGGGGAAGTTCCTGGATATGCCTATCCGGATGGGTAGGCGGACTTGTTGGGGACAAATCGAAATCAACCGAGGATATTAAAGTCCCCAAATCGTTAGATTTCCTAAAAGATATGTCAGTGTTAATGGGTATTGTCATGGTTGTGGTTTATTTGGTAACAGCTCTGTTTGTTCCTGCGGCCACAGTTTCTAAACTGGCGAACGGTCAAAACACATTTCTGTTCGCTATTCTCACCGCTCTTAACTTTGTAGCCGGTATCCTCATTTTGCTCCAAGGGGTAAGGATGTTCCTTGGCGAAATTGTGCCAGCTTTTAAGGGTATTGGGGAAAAAGTTGTTCCAGGTGCCAAACCTGCTCTGGACGTTCCTATCTTCTATGCTTTCGCCCCAGTTGCCGTAAGCATCGGATTCCTGGCTGCCTTGGTAGGAGGACTAATCGTAACATTTATCTCCAGATGGCTGCCGGTTGTTGTCCTGCCTTCAGTTATCGGCCTGTTCTTTATGGGCGGTGGTGCCGGGGTGTTTGGCAATGCTGTGGGTGGCAGACGCGGTGCGGTCGTCGCTGGTTTCTTTCTTGGTTTTACATGGTCGCTCTTAATTGCCCTCGCTTATCCTTTAGTCGATATGACAAAATACGGGGTTCAAGGACTTTGGTTTGCTACTCCTGATTCAATCATTGTGGTCATTATAATGCGACTGCTTGGTAAGG
>DAHVVW010000031.1 GCA_027357125.1 Clostridiales bacterium | reverse complement strand
CGAACGCGTGATTACATGGAGTATTTTCAAGTTAACGACCCTTTCTGTGGAATATGGACGGAATGGTTGCCAGCAAAACCCGGGTTTCTTCCCACAATCCTTGACAGCGCAAATGCTGAAGATCATAAGAGAGCTTAGCTTCGGGGCTTGCGTCATACCCCACCCGGATTTGGGCCTGGCCTGTAAGCCCGGGAGGAATGAGATGGCGCAGTTCGTAAGCAGGGAGATACTTCCGGAATTTACGCACAAAAGCCGGGCGCTCCGGCCGTGGGCCTACCCACTTCATTTCCCCGCGTACAATATTTAAAAGCTGTGGTAATTCGTCTAAATGCGCGTGGCGTAGGAAGCGTCCGACCCTGGTGATGCGTTGATCATCCTCTTGACAGAACACCGGCCCACTTTGTGCTTCTGCATCTGTAACCATCGTTCTAAATTTCCAGAGCGCAAAAGTCTTGCCCTTGTGCCCAACCCGTTCCTGCCAGTAAAAAACGGGCCCCCTGGAATCCAGGCGGATAATTATCGCTATTACCACTAACAGAGGGGATGTGAGCAATAACAATAGCAGGGCCGATGCCCTGTGAAGCCACTGCCAGCGCTCCCGCTGTTCTTGTCTGATAGCAGGAAAAAATACTAAAGGAATATCCCCGATCGTAACAGGCTCTGCCAGCAAGGACTCATACGCACCCGGAATAACAGCAGTCCTGATCTCAAGTTTTAAAGCCGCCAGCAGCGCCTTTTCCCTTTCCATAAGGGTCAAATCCCGGCCTAAGACTAATAGAATTACCTTTTGCCCCTGAATCAATTCATCTAATTCACCCTCAGACAGAGCCTGGCGCAAGGCACATGGGTAATACTCTGCAGTCAGACTGCGCTCCAGCCCCTCTTCCAGGCTGCGGCTATAAAGTATAATAAGCCTTTTTTCCATGTTCTCCACGCCCCTGTTATTACCTCTGCGATCCAGATACATCCGCATACACCTGTTCATACTGATCAAGGCAGTTGTCCCACGTACGCCCCGCAATTCTTGTGCGGGCCTGAGATAGCATATCTTCCTTCTGAGACGGAGTTAAAGCTAAATACTCTCTAACCCCGCGCACCAGTCCTGCAACTGATGGTTCAACCAATATCCCCGCTCCTCCTTCCAACAAGGGAGGAACTCCGCCCACACCGGTTGCCAGGACAGGCTTGCCTCTGGCCATTCCTTCTAACAGAGCTAGAGGTTCTCCTTCCCGTCGGGAAGGAAGGACCATCAGCTCGGCCCCAGCCATCACCTGCCAGGGATCACTGAGCCAACCGCAAAATATTATCTCCTGAGCGCAAGTTAGACTTTCTTTTTCCAGCCTAGTACGCTCTGGTCCGTCCCCGGCAATTAAAGTCTTAATCTCAATTCCCTCGTGCGCAAGGTTGCGCACCGCCTTAAGCCACAGATCCAGCCCTTTTTCCGGAACCAAGCGGGCCACGATCCCGACTGCAATCTCTTTCTCTCTTTTATCTTTCATCTTAATCTTTGGCTCGCTATTTTCACTAGTGTGGCATATCTCATTAGCTTGCCTGTCCTCAACTTTCCCACGCTCAAGTTCCACAGCATTGGGAATATAGCGGGCTTCTACCATCTGCGCAAGTGCGGGAGAAACTGCACAGCGCTCAACTTTGAGAACTTTGAGCCAAATTCGTGTTAACTTAAGCTTCCAGGCCGGGCTCCCGTGCAAGGTGAGCACAGTCCTGGCACGGATGCGGCCCAGGCGTTGAAGTACACGCACGAAAAATGCCAACGGAGCCGTGTGCACATGCACAATATCGAAGTTTTCACGGCGCATGAGGCGGTAGAGCCTGAGCCAGACTGCAGGGAGCAACCATTTCCACTTCGATGAGAGCGGCAGCTTAATGACCTCAAGACCCGCTTCCCGAAGTTTAGTGCCATAAATCCCAGCAGCTGCGATCACGGTTACTCTGTGCCCGCGCTGATGCAAGCCTTGAGCCAAATGATAGAGCATTTTCTCCGCCCCGCCAATACTCAGTTGCGCCGTGATCAGGACAATTTTCATCTCTGGCCCACCGAGCGGCGGGCAATTTTCCCGCTTGAAAGCTTAGGTAGACTCTCGACCTGTTCCCATGCGCGCGGAATCTTATAATCAGCCAAATGCTGGCGGCAGAACTCCCGAAGCTCAGTCTGGCGTATGCTGCGGTTAGCTACAAAATACGCTTTGCTCACTTCTCCCTTAGTCTTATGGGGTACTCCTACAACTGCAGCCTCCTTAATTCCGGAGTATAAAAGCAGAACATCTTCCACCTCACGCGGGGAAAACTTGAGCCCTCCCGAATGGATAAGGTCTTTAATCCGGCCCTCAATAAACAAATATTGATCTTGGTCAAAGCGCGCTAAATCCCCGGTTCTGAGCCAGCCGTCACGCAGGGCAGCCGCAGTCAGATCCGGCCTGTCCAAATACCCCCGCATCACATTGGCTCCGCGGTACCATAACTCCCCAATCTGACCATATGACAATTCCCGTCCCTGGGAATCGCAAATCTTGGCTTCCACCAAGGGAGCAGGCCGACCTACGGACCCTGTCTTTTTAATTAATGGGTTCTCAAAGGCCACACATCCCTCAGACAAACCGTACTGCTGATAGACAGGGACGTGAAACAAACTTTCAAATTTTTCTTCCCACTGGCGGTAAAGGTAGGCTCCGCCGGTATTGATCCCCCTTAAGGCCAGATTCTCCGGGATCTCCTGCTCCTCAAGCTGAATCAGCAACCCGATTAAAGTCGGAACCAGCCAGGCAAAAGTCACCCCGGTTTCCTGCCAGCAGCGCACAATCTGCCGCGGATGCACGCTCTCTTCCACCACAATTTCTGCCCCTACGCTTAAAGCCAAGATCAGGCGGTCAGGCCTAAATACGAATGGTATCCCCAGGAAAAAAACATCTCCGGCGGCGGCGTAATGCCCAGGACACCCGACTCGGCACAACATGTTGGCTTGGGTCAAAGATACTGCTTTCGGCTCACCCTGAGAACCGGAAGTAAAACGCAAGTGAGCCAGCCCTAGATCAGGACGGCGGGCTTCCCCGCGAGGGTCGTTATTCTTCCACTCCCATCCGGTGCCGGTCCAGAGCCCAATGTGGGCGACGGTGGATGCGGCCACCGCTTCCCTGGACTCCTCCCACTCAGGCAAATCAGTAAGATACCATTTCGGCTTAACCAAATCCAGGACGCGCGCCAGTTCACGGCCCGTGAGTCTGAGTGCTACAGGAGCCGCAACCCCCTCAGCCCTGGAGATTCCTCCGTAGGCCGCTAAATACCCATAGTTATTGCCAAAACGCATTAAGACAAAGTCTCCGGGCACAAATCCTTGAGCCTGGAGTTCGCGGGCCAGAATATCCCCATCTTGCCCCCATTCAGTGTAAGTGTATCTCTCTCCCCGGCTGTAATCCCGCAAAATAAAATGTTCGGGAAATTCATCACAAATGTGGGCAATAAAAATTCTTACTCTGTCGATGCCTTCAGTTTTTATCCCCGCAGTCACATTCGTCCATCCTTCCCGTTAAGAGTAGACCATAGCTTCTCTTCGATAACAGTGTGTCCGGCAACACTGATATGCTGCCCGTCCAACCATAAAGCCTCATTACCCATAGTGAGCAATTCCGGGTAAATATCGCAGACCTCGTAGCAGTCAGAAAATCTTAAGAGCAATTGACGTACGCGCTCTAAATTATCCTGCCCCCGCACAAAAAACTCCGGATTCGCGGGCGTGGGGGTAAGCACAATAACCCTGGCCGGGCTTTGCTTCAAAAGAATGCTTATCTCCTGCCAAGTTTGCTCGATATGGGACCAGTTTTCCCGGTGTCCCCCCAAAAGTAAAATTCCTGCCCTTTTGGCAATCCAGTACGCCTTGCCCTGGCTAGCCGGTTTCCAGGCTGTGGGGGCAAACCAATTTAAAGCCGGTTCTTCTGCCTTGCTTTCCCCACCAAAACCCAAGCGCCTGAGCGTGCGATCCCAAGTAGGCAACACTAAAGCAGCCTGAATGTTGACAATAATCAAATCCGGAAAGCGCGCCAGGACTTCCCGGCAAGTCTCGAGCAAGGAGTCCCAGCGTGCTGCATACGGCACCAGGTCAAAATGGACATCACGCGACCCTTGGCGCCAGCGTTTCCACAGCCTGCGCACAAAACCGTACTGCACCCCGTGTGGCTTGCCAACTAAGTGACAGCCACCAATAAATACTACTTTCATGCTCATCTCCGTCAAAAATATCTAGTACACACCTATTTGTCTAATTATAATTCTTGTCTAATTAAAACTTCGACAAATCAAAAATAAATCCTGCCAAAACGGCAGGATTAACAACAGAGAAAATTTTCTACTCTTGCCCACGGGCTATTTTTGCCAGTTCAAGTGCATCTTCCTGATAAATACGTGTCAATAGCCACTTATCACCCTGCCAGGAGAATTCCCAGAACTCTGTAAAGTACAGCCGTTTATCCGCGTCTCCAGCAATCGTCCTCCCCGAAGACTCTATGGTGTAATCTAGCAAACTGGCTGAGAGCATTACAATAAAGCGCTCTCCTTCTTCGCTTAAGTCACTGTCAATAAACTCAATATCACCCTGATTAAGCACAGGTTCCTTGATTAGATTGCGTTCCCCCCGCATCTTCATGCGCTCAAGATCTGAGCGGTATTTAGCAGTCAAGTCCGGTGCCAGATATTCAGGCGCTTCACTTAGGTCCTGCCGACTCCAGGCATCCTGAAACCAGAAGAAAACCTGGCGTATCCGCCCGCTTAAATAAGCGCGGTCCCAGCGCGGAAAAGTCTGGGCAAAGTAGAGCATATTATCACGAGTGAACGATATCGCCTGGGCAAAGCGCCGCAAATTGTCAGCATTGGTAATAGGACGTCCGCTGATATCGACAATGGAAGCTTGACCCTCCCAGGAATCCGGGGTCTGCCACGTATCTTGCTTGCGACCAAGCGGCGGAAAACCATTGTTGCCACCACCAAAATGACGACCGCGTCCGTCCCCGAAACCTCCTCCAAAATGCCCGCCGCGCCGTCCGCCTCCGAAGTTGCCGCCGCGCCAACTCCGCGAGGCGCGCATGGCCTTAAAGACCAGGTACAAGATCAGGATTACAAAGAGGAATCCGAATAGTCCCCCGAAAATTGAACCACCGGTATAACCTGTACCTCCGATAAAAAATGGAAACGGGAAGAACCCTCCTGAAAAACTGCGCCCGGAGAAACCTCCCCCGGAGAAGGAACCACCGGAGAAAGAACCACTGCTAAATGAACGACCGGCACTCCCTCCGAGGCTGCCTCCTTTGCCTCCGCCTGCACGAGCCAACACTAATGAAGCTTGGCTTGCAAGCAAAATTAAAGTTGTAAAGGTTATCCCGAATCCCTTTCTCCACTTGCCCACTGTTATCACCTACTTGCGGCCTTTTTCAGGCTCTCTTCATTCTAATCCTAACTATAGAAAGTATCAATCACTTTTTTATTGTTCTTTATTAAGTTCTGCTTTAAGTTTGGCCAGTTCGTCTTCAACTTCAGAATTGGCTCTACTTTTTTCGAGTTCTGCAAATTGGTCCTCAATCGAATTTCCGGTTGAGATCATCGTCTTAGAAGCCTTGGCCTCAGCTTCCGCTCTCTCCACCTGCTCTTTCATGCGGTCGATATCAGCCAGAGGATCGCGGGTCGAAACCCCCGAGATCGCCTCATTGGCTTTTTTCATAGTCTGAGCCCGGCGTTGACGCATCACGAGATTATTTCTCTCCAGTTTTGCTTTTTCCAGCTTTTCTGTCAGAATCCGTGAATTCTCCTGCAAATCGGTCACAGCCTTGGCCTGGTCGGCTAACTGAACCTCGTAATCCCGCAAGCTTGCTTCCGCATCTTTTTTGAGAGAAAGAGCGGTGCGCGCCAAGTCATCCTTGTTTTGCTGCACAGCTAACTTCGCTTGCTCACTCCGTTGTGTGATTTCGCTGCCTAGGGTTTCGATGCGTTCTTCCAGTTGAATTTTATCGGCTACCGCCCGGTTAACCTGAATCTGGAAGTTGCGCACCTCTTCCGTGGCCCGCTCCACATATAAGTTTAACATTTTCTCCGGATCTTCGTTTTTATTAACGATATCCATAATGTTTGCTTGCAGTAAATCTTTTACTCTACTAAATAAACCCATGATACCTTTCCCCTTTCAACTTATTTGTTCACCATTTGAATTTATAGTGGTAAAATATTGTGTCCGCTCTTTTGTCAATCCGCGGCTGTCACCCAGCTATCTTATTTTACATATTCTCTCTCCTTTCCGAAAATTCCTGTCATGTTGCCATCAAAATTAAGAAACTTGCCTTCCTTTTGAAAACTGTGTTATGCGAATATCCACAAATTAATAAAAGACCTCACCCCCTCTGGGCAAGGTCTTGCAACAGCATTGCTTGGGATAGGCCGGATCCTTTAGGGATCGTTTTGACGACACTACCCACGGTATCACTACCGCTTGCTACTCCCCTTGTTCCACCTGTATTTACTGACAGCTTGAATTATAGTTAAAAAGTTGTTGCTTGTCAAGCCCCCGTAAAAATATAATAAAACAACAAGCTAATTTAATATTATAAGTATTTAGAGGAGTATGGGGAGTGTTTATGCAGAAAGGAATGCTGGTTGATTTTCACATCAAAGGTGTGGCGAAAATCCGCCAACTGGCAGGGGAGGAATGGGCAATGTTTTTGACCTCCTCCTGCCCCCAACTCGTCTTGGCAGGAAAAATGATTAGCCCTAAGGGAAGCAAAAGAATAGGCGTTCAGTAGCTAAGGCGAGCTTTAAGCTCGCCTTAGCTATATTTAGTGCACACTCCCAGAATATCACACACCATCGCTACATCCAAACTCTCCTGTATGAGTAAACAGTAAGCCTTTGGCAAATACTAGTTAGTAATCCAAGATTCAGTACAAAACACATGTTGAAACGGAAGGAAGAGACTTGAGACTCCGCACTTTCGCCCTCGTAAGCTTGCTGTTGGTGGCCGCTTTCACAGGAGCTAATATCACCTCCTGGAAACTTCCCTACCCCATGCCGGAAGATGCCCAGGAAGGAAAAGCAGTATGGCAAAAGCACAACTGCGTAAGTTGTCATACTCTTTTTGGCAATGGCGGGTATGTTGGGGATGACATGACTAATATCCTCAAACGCCGAACCGCGGAGGATGTCCAGCACTACCTCACTAACCCGCCCGTAATGAGGCCGAACCGGGAACACCTTCATCCCGCTTTAGAACCCGGAGAAGCAGAATTTCTCACGAGTTATCTCAGGTTTGTAGGGGATATTCCTACTTTGGGCTGGCCTCCTGAACCACGGGGGGCTAAACAATGATTTTTGAACGCAGTGTACTTGGGTACCTATTCAGAAAACTGGCAGGTAGAAAACAAGCGCAAGAAAACCAAGATACGGGCGCATACCAAGGAGCGAACAGCAAGGAATTGAACGCCAGCCACGGAACGGACAGCAAGCAAACGAACACGAACCAACGGACAGGTGCCCCAGGGCAAGTCTTTAAAGCTCAAATAATTGCACGCAACTATACCCTTGCCGCTGCGCTCTTGTTTGGGACTCAAGGGATAGTAGCTCTCCTGGGCGCAATCGACCTAATAATACCGGACCTACCTTCGCCCATTCCCTTCGAATACGGAAGATCTATTCACTTGGGCCTAGCAGTACTCTGGCCTTTAATCGGCACCATGGGCATGGTCTATTACTTTGTGACCGAAGACCTGGACCGGGAGATTTTTTCCCCACGTCTCGCCAAATGGCAGTTTTGGCTTGTTTTGGCCGCGAGTCTCTCAATTTACGCCAGCCTCACTTTTCGCCTTGGGCGCGGGCGCGAATATTTAGAGGGACTCCCTCTGTCCTATGCAGGTATATCTTTGGCTCTGGGGCTGTTTTCATACAACCTTATGCGCACACTAATTAAACACAAGCAGAGAATCACCCCTGCAGCCATGATCATGACAGCAGGAAGTGTACTTCTCCTTATGTTCTTGATTCCTAACATTTTATCCGTTACCAACCCAATTGCCGATGAAGCTACGAAGTTCTGGGTTGTGCACGCTTGGGAAGAGATGGCTTTCGAGCTAACCACCTCCGGTTTCCTGGCTTCTTACCTTAAAAACACGGGTTTAGCTGCTAAAAAAGACATTGAAAAGTGGCTTTACCTGGAAGCAGCCTTAACTGTGGCTGCGGGCTTGTTTGGAACCGGGCACCACTATTACTGGATCGGCTTTCCCGCCTATTGGCTTTTAGTCGGATTCTTGTTCAGTTTTTTACAGCTGATTCCGGTTGCTTTACTGGTACTGATGGTGTATAAAGGTCTGAAAAAACGGCCACAACTCGGCAACAGGCAAAAACTCACCCTCGCGCTCATTCTCAGCAGCATGCTTTACCATGTCACCGGCGCGTCCCTGCTCGGATTTATCATTACCGTTCCCTGGATTAATCTTTATATGCATGGCACTTATATAACCTCTGGTCACGCTCATCTTGCCCTGTTCGGGAGTTTGGGCTTTTTAGTCTTGGGTGGCTCATATTATATTTTAAGCCGCGGCACTCAGCCAGACCGCAAAACTTACCGGCGAGGAATAATGGCAGTGTTAGCCCTGAATGTCGGCCTTCTGACAATGAGCACGGCCTTGATCATCGCCGGGTTTCTCCAGGCTTACCGCGCTCGTTATTTAGGCATGAATTTTATGGAAGTAAACCTGCAGTTAAATCTCTACCTTAGCGCCCGCGCTGCGGGCGGAGCCATTTTCACTAGTGGGGATCTACTGCTTACCTGGCAAATTCTCAAGGCTTGGCGCAAAAGCAAAAACGCTGTGAGCTAATCTTTCCCCTCTGCATACGCCTGGTGTAAGAATTATTCAAGTCTCGTGAGGAGTTCCCCGATCTTGTCAATTCTGACCGTAACTTCATCTCCAGACTCGAGCCATACCTGTTTGTCCTTCGGATACCCGTGCACTACTCCTTCCGGCGTCCCGGTAAAGATTAAATCTCCGGGCCTAAGTGTCATATGCTTCGAGATATAGCTTACAAGAGAGGCACACCTAAAGATCATGTCTCTAGTATTGGAAGACTGGCGCACCTCGCCATTTACCCTACTCTCTAAGGCTAAGCTGTTGGGATTAGGAATTTCATCTGCTGTTACCAAGTAAGGCCCGAGCGGAGCGAAGCCGTCACACGTTTTCCCCAGGAGCCACTGGCTTGTCCGCATTTGCAAGTCGCGGGCCGAGAGATCATTACCGGCAGTGTATCCAAAAACATATGAAAGGGCTTCTGCTTCGGGGACGTCCTTAGCTTCTTTGCCTATGACTATGACGAGTTCAACTTCATAATCAAACTCACGGGCCTCCTGGGGCAAACGTACCGTTTGGCCGTGACCTAAAAGGGCATTGGAAAATTTGCTGAAAAGTACCGGGGAAGTGGGAATAGGATGATTAGTCTCCTCCGCGTGCTTACGGTAATTTAAACCAACACAAAGAATCTTTTCCGGGCTCGTAACACAAGGGGCAAACTCAATTTCTTCTTCCTGCAGCCACAGCCTATCTCCGTTCATACCTTTGCCGGTGCCTTTGTCACTGCCTTCTGCCAGCTTAACAAGCAGTTCCAGTGCCTGCACCTGCTCCTCAGGGTTTTGCAGAACCTCTGCTAAACTTACAGGTACTTGCTTGCCTAAGAGCCGCCCGGCTTTAGTGACATCAAGAACCCCTCTTTCCGTTTTGACTCCAAGTATAAGGTTATCTTCCGTGCGCATTGTCAATAATCTCAACTCAATCTCCCCTTTAGCATTTATTTATTTTCCACGCCCACTATCAAAAGCGAAGGATGTTCAGGTAAATTATAATCAATTGGCGGATTAAGAGGCTCGTCTCCCTGAAACAGCATGCGTACACACGGTCGGCTCGGGTAGCCGATGTTCTGTTTGACCACATTCCCGCGCTGGCCGTTGCTGAGCGCCACACCGTATCCGTTGGGATATATGGCTATGTGCTTGGCAAAGACATCAATAATTTTCGGCTCAAAATATACCCCCGCGTGGGCCAGGATATACTCATAAGCTTCATATGGCTGACCCGCATTACGATAAGAGCGTTTGCTGGTTAAAGCTTCGTAGACGTCAGCTACAGCAGCAATGCGGCCATACTCATGAATCTTATCCCCTTTAAGCCCGCGCGGATACCCGCTTCCATCCCATCTCTCCTGATGCTGTAGGGCAACATGAGCCGCGACCAAGCCCAAATCAGAATTCTTGCGCAAAATCTCAAAGCCGTACGCGGGGTGCTGCTTAATCTCGTTGAATTCCTCCGGAGTCAACGGTCCCGCCTTATTTAGGATCTCCATCGGAATCTTAAGCTTGCCTATATCATGCATAAGAGTTCCAAGACCCAGTTCGATCAAACTTCCTTCCTTTAGACGGCAATGCACCCCCAGAACTAAGGCAAGGATCGTTGAATTCACAGAATGGTGAAAAGTGTATTCGTCATACCCCTTGACATCAGAAAGATAGCCTAAAACTTCATTACCGCCAACTAAATCTGAAATCATGCGTTGTATCACGCTGCGCAAATTTTCCACCTGCAGCAGACGGTTGCTCTCGATGCAATGGCGGATGGACTTAACTGTTTCATATGCCTGTTCCCTTGTGCGCGGCCTTAGAGTAATATGAGGCTCGACATCATCAAGCTGTGAATCCTCGATAAAGACTTCGTCGACGCCCAGCCGACGCAAGCGCTGGACATAGGCTTCGGTCAACTTAATTCCTGACTGCAGCAGGGTTCTGCCCATCGAATCGATTACCGGCTGAGCGAGGACCGCCCCTTCACTGACATAGTTAACATTGACAAGCCGCATCTTCTTACAGCTCCTTACCTACGAACCATTAGCTTTTTCACTGCCAAATCCAAGCCTTCAAGCGTTAATTCATACATAGGAAAAATCT
>DAHVVW010000319.1 GCA_027357125.1 Clostridiales bacterium | reverse complement strand
ACTTGAGTTTCCCCCCTTTCTGTTGAGCATGTTCTTGGATATGACATGTTACTACCAGTTAATAAGTTAGAATTATTGTATAGTAAAACATGGGGCAATAGACATTTCTGGAGCTCAAAGGTTTGATTTTAGACTTCAACCGTTGGTGCAAGGAGTTGAATAATGTAATCCTACCAAGGTTTTTCCTTAACATAATTTTCTCACCATGAGAAAATTATGTGTCTTTAAGCGGGATTGTTATTAATATGAGAAAATTTTAGACGTCTTTTCTCATATTGATACAGGGTAACGGCCGATAAGAGAGATAAAAGCCTTTCGGCGGTCTCACTATTGCTTCACTTGGGGTTGAAACGAAAGAAAAATCTCTGGAGGCCATCTCAAAAATTGCCAGATCTCTCGATATTCCGATATCCGCAACTAATGGAATTTGGACATGGGAAGACGTTGTCAAAGCGATTATGGTTGGAGCCTCGACTGTTCAAACCACCACAGCTATCATGTATGGGACTAAGCAATTTGGCATTATCCAAGATTTTATTAAAGGACTGGAAGATTACATGGAGTCTAAAGGTTACAGCACGATCTCGCAAATGCGTGGTCTTACACTAAGCCAGATCAAGGCTTGGGATACTGTAGACCGTGACTCCAGGTATTTATCCCAAGTGGACCCGGAAAAGTGTACTGGATGCCAACTTTGCACGAATTGGTGCTTCTTTGACGCAATTTCGATGGTAGAGAAAAAAGCAGTTATCGATCCGCACAAATGTGACGGTTGTGGGCTTTGTCCGTCCCTTTGCCCCAAAGATGCCATTACTATGGACGAACCAGGTCAGAAGTATTTAGGAAATTTCCGTTGATAAATAGCTCCTTGACCAGATTATTAAACCAGGATTTCCTCATGGTGGCGGTGAATAATATCGGAAAGGAGGTAGCGCTATGCGGGTTTCTTCAATTCAATTTGAGATTAAAGACAGTGAGAGTAAAGAACAAAGGCTTGAGCGGATGGCAAGAATGCTTGACTCTTGCAGGGGTTCAGAGCTGATCGTGCTTCCGGAAATCTGGAATACGGGGTACTTTGCTTTTGACCGCTACGAGGCTGAAAGCGAATCGGTTAATGGAGAAACAGTTAGCCTAATATCTTCTAGGGCTAAAGAACTTAATGCGTATATTATGGCTGGAAGCTTCGTGGAAAGAGCCCAAACTATGGGCGATAAAAAACAAGATAGGTTCTATAATACAAGCGTACTTATAGATGCAAATGGCCGGATTATGGCCACCTACCAGAAAATCCATTTGTTCGGATTTGGGTCTGAAGAGACGAAGATTCTTACGCCAGGGTCCAAAGTTGTGACAGTACCAACTGAGCTAGGAGTATTAGGCTTGGCAACTTGTTATGATTTAAGGTTTCCGGAGCAATTTCGCAAAATGCTGGACCAAGGAGCAGAAATCTTTCTGATCTCCTCCGCGTGGCCGTACCCGCGCTTAGATCACTGGCGCCTACTTAATCAAGTGCGGGCACTTGAGAACGAATGCTACTTGATTTCAGCAAACAGTGCCGGAGTTAACCGCGGAAAGCAGTTTTTAGGCCACAGCGCGATCGTTGATCCCTGGGGAGTAATGATTGCCGGAGCGGGGGACGAAGAAACAATTCTTACTGCGGATATTGATGTGGCTAAAGTACAAAGAGTAAGGGAAATATTCCCTCCCGTGAAAGATAGAGTACATCTAGATTAGGAGATTTAAAGCATTAAGGTAATTAATAAGGAGAAAGGGGGAGGCATGTGGCGGTATTTAACTTTTACATTGATGGAGATCCACAGAAAAAAGTAGAGTTTGAAGTAAAACGAATAATTAACGGCGGGTGGGCGGCCCGTAACCAGGAACAGCTCAGAAAACATATAGAGGAATTGGTGCATTTGGGTGTTCCGGCTCCCAAGGAAACTCCTGTCTTTTTTCCGCTCCTGACAGACAAACTATCCATGGGGCCGGAGCTTGAAGTCATAGGCAAGGGCAATTCCGGAGAAGTGGAGTTTGTATTGCTTTTTTCCAAGCAAGGTTTGTTGGTTGGTCTGGGAAGCGATCATACTGACCGCGATCTCGAAAAATCCAGCATACCCAAATCTAAACTAATCTATCCTGATGTTATTGCACCCCACGTCTGGCGCTATGAAGATGTGATTAAGATCATTTCTCATTCATACAAGTTAAGTGTGCTAAATTGGTTCAAAGGTGAAGTGGAATAGTTCATGTCAGAAGACAATAAACACCTTTCGATCTTTAGGGTACATCCTTATGGGGACGGCGCAATTCACGTTCAGTTTGGCCAAAATATTAGTGAGGAATCGTTTGCGCAGGTTCAGTCATTCAGCCTTCAGATTCAAAAGGTTAACGATCCACGTATAATCGATTTTTTGCCGGCTTACCATTCTGTAACTTTATTTTACGGTCCCCGGACAACTTATAAGGAAATGTACGATTGGGTCCACGCTTTGAATGATCAAGCGCAAAGCAGCGCCAGTGTGGCTAGAGCCGGACGGTTGGTGGAGATTCCGGTCTGCTATGGAGGCGAATACGGGCCTGACCTGAACTTTGTAGCGGAATATCACAGCTTAAGTCCGGAAGAAGTAGTTAAACGCCATTCTGAAGCGGAGTATCTGGTTTATATGATTGGATTTATGCCTGGTTTTCCCTTCATGGGAGGGTTAGACTCTTCTCTGGCTACGCCTCGTTTGAGCAAGCCCCGAACCCTTGTGCCGAAGGGATCTGTAGGGATTGCCGGACAACAGACAGGGTTGTATCCGCTCGATTCTCCAGGAGGCTGGCAATTAATTGGCCGCACTCCGATAAAAATGTTTGATGCGAGGCGCAACCCGCCCACGGTGCTGCGGAGCGGTGA
>DAHVVW010000318.1 GCA_027357125.1 Clostridiales bacterium | reverse complement strand
CGGAATTAAAGTCATGTCTTTGAACTTGATGCTGGAAAACTAAGATGATCCCGTGATTTGGCGCGGCTCGATAATCACTCAGCTTGTTCAACAGTTTTGGACTGATGTTGTCTGGGGAGAACTAGATTATTTGCTGGTCGACATGCCGCCGGGAACCGGAGACGTACCTATTACTGTTTTCCAATCATTGCCCGTGAGCGGAATTGTCGTAGTCAGCAGTCCTCAGCAGCTTGCTGGCATGATCGTGCGCAAGGCGATTAATATGGCCAAAAAATATGATGCCCGCATCTATGGTTTAATCGAAAACATGGCTTATGTGGACTGTCCGGACTGTCATACTCGCCTGGAGATTTTCGGCAAGCCTCAGGGAGAAGAACAAGCGCAAAAGAGTAAGATTCCATTCTTAGGGCAACTCCCACTTGATCCTCAATTGGCTGCGTTATCCGATGCCGGACGTATCGAAGAATATCAATCACAAGGATTTGCCAAGATAGCCGCGCGGCTGGCGGATGAAATATCCAAGTAAAATTCTCTAACGCAAAGACCCTGGACAAGGGTCTTTTTTGGCTATTCAGAAAGTATAAGTCTGAGGGCGCATAAGCAACTAAGGCTTCCGCCTGCGCCTTCAAGGCTAACAAGTGCGTTAGCCCTTCACGGACTAACGGGCGCAAGCCAAGTTTTCTTTACTTCCCTTATGGTCATAGAATTCTTAAAGGTTAGCTCCATGGCCTTTTCGTTTTTTGTGAGAAATCAGAGGACGGTGAAAATATGGCATTAATCATCCTGGACAGGAAGGATTTCTTGTATTTGGGGAAGAAATAATACGGGAAGTTTTAGATATGACTTTTGTGGATAAAAAGGAGGTGGCCCGACGTTAGTCGGGAAATAAATGGAATCAACTATTCGTGATCTTAACTTAGCCCCTAGGGGACAGTTAAAAATTGACTGGGCAGCGGCTCATATGCCGGTCCTTAATCACTTGCGTCAAGAGTTTGAACAAGAGCTTCCCTTTGCTGGAAAAAAAATTGTGATTTGCTTACACCTCGAAGCTAAGACCGCTTATTTAGCCAAAGTAATTCAGGCCGGAGGGGCAGAAGTCGCAGTCGCAGCCAGCAATCCCCTCTCCACCCAGGATGATGTTGTCGCTGCCTTGGTTCAAGGGGGTATACGGGCACATGCATGGTACCGGGCGACTGCGGAAGAATATCGACAACATTTGAATTTGGCGCTTGATTTTGCTCCGGACTATTTAATTGATGACGGCGGAGATCTTGTCTCAACGATTCATAAACAAAGGAGAGAATTGCTGAGCAAAGTCAAAGGTGGAGCAGAAGAGACAACCACGGGTATTCTGCGCCTCAAAGCCATGGATCGGAACGGGGAACTTGGCTTTCCTATGGTAGCGGTTAATGATGCGGAAAGCAAATACTTATTTGATAATCGCTATGGTACCGGGCAGTCGGTCTGGGACGGAATCATGCGCACTACGAATCTCGTTGTAGCAGGGAAAACAGTTGTGGTAGCAGGATATGGCTGGTGTGGTAAAGGGGTGGCATTGAGGGCTAAAGGGCTAGGAGCCCGGGTAATCGTGACCGAGATTAATCCGATTCGTGCTAACGAGGCCTGGATGGACGGGCTTGAAGTCATGCCGATGCTTGAAGCAGCGAAACTTGGGGATTTTTTCATTACAGTAACCGGCAATAAAGATGTAATCAGAGAAAGCCATTTTCAAGTCATGAAAGCTGGGGCAATCCTGTGTAATGCAGGGCATTTCGATGTTGAGGTCAACAGGGTGGAATTGGAGGCGGTATCCGAGTTCCAACGCTTAGTGAGACCTAATATTGTTGAATATACTCTTCCCGGAGGGAAAAAAATCTATCTTCTGGCCGAAGGGAGGCTGGTAAACTTGGCAGCCGGGGACGGACATCCGGTTGAAGTGATGGATATGACTTTCGCGCTGCAGGCATTGTCTTTGCACCATCTGGTAAGGAATCAGGGTAAATTGGAAAACAGGGTTTATAGTGTACCGAAAGAGATAGATCACAGAATTGCGGCTTTAAGACTCGAGTCTCTTAATTTAGCACTTGACAGTCTGACAGAAGAGCAACAAGAATACTTGGCTGCCTGGGAGTAACTGAGCACGGATCTCCAATTGCTGAAAGCGTAGAACAAAGTAACGAAGTTTAGTTGGGCTTACAGATAAGGCACCGGAAATTGTTGCGAGGGAGGCACATTGTGAACGAGGGGCGGGCAATTTATACCCAAACTCTCATGCTGCCGGAAGGGGACCTTGTACTTCAAGGCCCGGTACCTTCTGAATTATTGCGGTCTCTGGAGTTGGATTCAGGTTTGAGGGCTTTTCGCCCGCCACAGAGGCAGAAAGAAGCTTTAGCCGGTATTAGTGAACTCGACTCCGGGCGCATTATCGCAGCCTATCGTGACCACACTCTCTATGGCTATGTGACCTTTCATCCTGCGGACACTTTCGAACGCTGGGCTCACGGCCCGGATCAAGTCCTGGAACTGGGAGCGATTGAGATCGCACCCGCGGTGAGACGTTATGGAGTCGCACGCCGCTTGTTGGAAATAGCTTTCAGTGATCCTGTGATGGAAAACTTCTTGGTTGTTGCCACGGAATATTACTGGCATTGGGATTTAGAGGGGTCGGGTTTGCAGGTGTGGGAGTACCGGGAAGTAATGCGTAAGATCATGGCGCATGTGGGCATGGTCGTCAAAGATACGGATGAAGAGGAAATCTCCTCACACCCCGCTAATATGTTGATGGTTCGCTACGGCAGCCTCGTGCCTAGGGAAGCTGTACTTGAATTTGAAAAAATGCTTTTTCGTAAGCCGGATTCCAACCGGGGCTAACTAAGGCTACGAATACCTTTTTCCGGACAGAATAC
>DAHVVW010000317.1 GCA_027357125.1 Clostridiales bacterium | reverse complement strand
ATTGGTAATCCGGCAGCTTGGGCCCCAACCGGATCAAAGGAGTCAAAGGTGAGCATTTTATACCCAATTACCAGCACGATTAAAACAAGTGCCGACAAGAAAGCGATTTTCGCCACATCTGCCGGGCTGATTCCTAAAACCGTCCCAAATAATAGAGACGTAAACGCGTTCGATTGCCTACTGGAAAGAGATAGAAACAATAATCCCAGCCCTAAAAAGACACTTAAAATAACGCTGATCACCGCATCTTTGCGAAACATCTTAATTCCCAGCCGTCCGATCGCCAGGGCCGAAGCACAAGTAAAGAGCAGCATGCCATTTAAAGGATCAATCCCCGTGTAGATGGCAAAGGCCGCGCCGGAAAATCCGATATGAGAGAAAGTGTGCGCAATAAATGACAGCCCCCGCGCGATCACAAAGACTCCAATCGTGCCGCACATTATGGCTACGATTGTTCCGGCGATAAAAGCATTACGCATGAAATCATAATGAAACATCAGCCAAAACCTCCTGTTTACAGTCAGCACCATGCCGGCAAATGGATGCCTGTGAGGTGGTCGCGGCGGAAGTTGAGACGATGAGTTTGGAACCAACGTGCAAGACCTCTACCGGTGCTCCATATAAGCGAGTTAACACGTCCGGTTGCAAAACTTGCGTCACTGTACCCATGGCATATTGGCCCTTGGTTATGTACAGTATTTGATTGGCATACTTCGCCACAAGGTTCACATCATGGCTGACGAGTAAGACAGTTATACCCTTCTCTTGATTAATACGATAAACCATCGATGCCAGGTTTTCCTGGGCCCCGGGATCCAAGTTTGAGGTTGGCTCATCCAATAACAAAATTTGGGGGTTTCTCACTAAGGCCTGGGCGATAAAAAGACGCTGCCGTTCGCCACCAGACAACTTCCCAATAGGTTTATCCGCCAATCTTTCGGAATCGGTCAAATGCATTGCTTCTTTGATTACTTTTCGGTCTTGCCGGGTTAGCCATGGGCGAAAGCGATGCGGTAAGCCAAAGCTCACAAAATCCCAAGCACGCAAAGGTGTCTCGTCATCCATTTGCCGTGACTGTGGCGCGTACCCCAGCATCGATGACCCTGGTGCCTGAGAATTCCCTGGAAAAGAGATAGTCCCGCTTTCCACATGTACCATCCCCAGGAGAGCCCGCAGCAATGTCGTCTTGCCTGATCCGTTCGGGCCGATAATACCGGCAAATTCTCCCGGCTTCACTATAAAAGTAAGGTCTCGCAAAATCCAATTCCCACTCAGGTGAACATTTAAACGCGTAACATTGATACCGGCTCCCATTGCTTACACTTCCTTGATTAACTCTTGTTAGAATGACCGCAAGTTGAACAATAGCCAAAAATCTCGAAGCGATGATTTACGACTGTAAAATCATCGCGATCGATATTTATTAGCTCCATTGGACAATCCTTTACCACCTTAATCGACCCACATCCTAAACACACCAAATGGTGGTGATGTCCCTGTCCGCAGCTAAGCCGGTATCTGGAGGCTTCGTCACCGTATTCCATTTCTTCAATCAAATTCTCCTGTTTAAGCAGTGCCAGCGTACGATAGATTGTGTCATAGCTGATGGAAGGATAGGACTTTTTGACATGTTCATAGACATCCTTGGCAGTTAAGTATTTGTCTTTATACTCGATGAAAAGGTCTACAACTATTTTCCGTTTACCTGTAAAACGATGGCCCGATTCTTTTAGCTGCTCCAGGATTTCTTGACTCTTAGCCATACTCTCCCCCTCCGCGAATGAAGTTGCTGTATTTATAGGCTTTTCGTAAAGGTTACGATTTATTATACTGCTTTTGTCTTTTATTGTCAATCGAAATGATTACGATTTAAAGCAACAATAAGTAAGCCCCTACCCAAAAGTAGGGGCATGTCTGCACGGGCAGCTTCCGCTTGTGGAGGTTGACCTTTGTCTCCCGCCTGTGGTGATGATTTTAATACTGTTAGTATGCTTAAACGTTTTGGATTAGTTTATAAGGTTATCGGCCTTTACTTTAAGATCATCCGTTATACTTTTTAAAACCCGAACTGAATTATTAATTGTTGAAGACGTTGCTGCCTGCTCCTGTGTGCCTGCTGCCATCTGCTCTATGGATTCTGCCAGCTTCTCAATTGTTGTCCGGATTGTTTTCAAAGTGTCAACCACATCTTTCACCGAATTACGAGTGTTCTCGGCCAGCTTACGGATTTCCTCGGCTACCACACCAAAGCCTCTGCCAAGGTCTCCAGCCCGAGCTGCTTCGATGGCTGCGTTTAAACCCAAAAGATTAGTTTGTTGGGCAACGTTGTTGATCAATTCTATGACACTGTCAGTTTTTTGAATATGTTTCTTAATGATTTGCAAACTGTTTGCAAATTCCTGGGTCCCAGCCGCTAATTCCTCGGCTGTTGCCGAAAACTCGGCTACGGATATAGCAATAGCATCGACCTCTTTTTCCGTCTGATTGGCGATATCAATTAGTTCCTCCTGGCGGCTTGGAATGATAATAGCAACTGTTCCCACAAGTTCATTGTTTTTTGGGTCATTAATAGGGAAGGCAATCCCTATGTAAGCTGTACCATAGACTTCTTTACCAACTTTAGCTACAATTCGCTTGTTATTTTTTAGGCACTGTCCGGTAACGCTGGACTCTTTCACCGGATCTCCGGATTGCAAAGCAACTTTGATCGCCCCATGATTACAAGCCAAATACCGTTCCTTATCTGATACATAGACACCGTATTCCTCACCAAGCATACCCTTCATGAAAGGAACAAGTTCCAAAGCGTGTTCTATCAATGGATGTTGAAATGTCTCAATGCTCATAGCTTCCAGCCTCCAACCTAGATTTTATAATCCCAAAACTGATAGGTAAAACTTCCCTGTTAACTCTCTTAATTATTATTGAATT
>DAHVVW010000316.1 GCA_027357125.1 Clostridiales bacterium | reverse complement strand
CCAAAGTCATAATATCCGGCGTCACTCCGCTCCATTCATAGGCAAAGAGCTTGCCCGTGCGTCCGACCCCACACTGCACCTCATCGAAAATCAGGAGGGCTCCGTATTGATCACAGAGTTCGCGCGCTTTACGCAGAAATTCCAGACTGGCCGGATACACTCCGCCTTCCCCCTGAATGGGCTCAATCAGGACTGCTGCCGTCTTGTCGTTCACCTTTTCTTCCAAACCGGTGACATCGTTTAAGGCCACATAAGAAAAACCTTCAGGTAGGGGATCAAACCCGTCCTGGTATTTCTTCTGCCCGGTCGCAGTCAAAGTGGCCAAAGTGCGCCCGTGGAAAGAATTATCCAAAGACACGATTTCATACTTTTGCGGTCCAGAGTGCTTTTTGGCATACTTACGCGCCAATTTAATTGCACCCTCATTGGCTTCAGCCCCGCTGTTGCAGAAAAATACCTTATCGGCAAAAGAATTCTGCACCAGCTTTTCTGCCAGAGCAACTTGGCTTGGAATCCAATATAAATTCGAAGTATGAAGAATGAGTTCTGCCTGTTTTTGCACCGCTTCTACTATTGCTGGATGGCGGTGCCCAAGAGAGTTTACCGCAAGTCCGGTAAGAAAGTCAAGATAACGCTTGCCCTCCAGATCCCAGACCCAGACTCCTTCCCCCCTGGCAATCGCCATCGGCAGCCTGCCATAGGTATTCATCACGGCCGCCTGCCCGCGGCGAATCAGTTCTTCCGTCCCTATATTTTCTAACATTATCTCGCCTCCAGAAAACAAATTTCAGCATCAAGGGTCTGCAGCATAAGCGAACCGTTTTGGTAGAGGAGCGTTAAACGAGCGCAGACTGTGTAGCGTTAAGTCGCGCCAACGGTTCACATGCATCTGTCCCTGAGGTTTTGGCGCGATAGCGGAGCAGACAAGCTCGATCCTTCGGCGAACAGCTACACGCTGTTCGAGCATCCGGCACCATGGTGAGTGTTGCTGCAGACCCTCGATTATAATGATTAAATGAACATGGTCCCAATCCCGCCGTCCGTAAATAATTCCAACAAAATCGCGTGCGCCAGCCGTCCATCCAGAATATGCACACTGCCGACCCCGCCTGCGAGCGCATCCACACAGCACTCCACTTTAGGCAGCATTCCCCCGCTTAGAACACCTTCCGCACTTAAAGCAGGAACTTCTTCACGCCGGATGACAGAGATCAGGGATTCCTGATCGTTCACATCCCTTAGGACTCCGCTCACATCCGTGAGCAGCAGGAACTTGTCAGCCTTGAGGGCTTCCGCAATCTTGCCTGCTGCCGTATCCGCATTGATATTGTAGGTCTCTCCCTGCTCCCCTCCGGCCACCGGTGAAATGACCGGAATATAACCCTGGTCGAGCAGACTTTCCACAATGTCCGGAGATACCTTCTGAATCTCTCCCACATAGCCAAGGTCGATCTCTTCCATTTCCCCATCTTGATTTTGAAGCTGCATCGGCTTTTTAACCGCCTGCAAGAGCTGGGCGTCCTTACCTGACAAGCCCACCGCCCGGCCCCCGAACCGATTCAGGAGGGAGACAATTTCCGTCGTTAATTTTCCCACAAGGACCATGGCCGCAATTTCCATGGTTTCCGCATCCGTCACCCTCAGCCCCCGGATAAACTGGCTCTCTTTTCCCACTTTCTTAAGCATGGCATTAATCTCCGGCCCCCCGCCGTGGACCAGCACAGGGCGGATGCCAACCGACCGCAGCAGCAAAACATCGAGCATGACGGATTCCTTCAGCACCGGGTCGACCATCGCATGTCCGCCATATTTAATGACGATAGTTTTGCCCGCAAACTTTTGAATATACGGTAAGGCTTCGACCAGAACCCGGGCCTGGTCTAAAGCTTGCTCGCGCGCGCTCATCTCTTCACTCCTAACTCTAAGTCGTATAGCTCCCGTTGATCTTCACATATTCGTACGTCAAATCACAGCCCCAGGCAGTCGCTTCGGCGCTGCCGCCGTTAAGCCTGGCTTCGATCACAATATCTTTCTTGGCCAGCACTTGTTTGGCTTCCTCATAGGGGAAATCCATCCCGCGCCCGCCTTTGGCAACTTGCACCTGCCCTAAATAAATATCCGCCTCTGCCGGGTCGAAATCGGCACCCGCATACCCCATCGCAGCCAGGATGCGGCCCCAGTTAGGATCTTCCCCGAACACGGCCGTCTTAACCAGGCTCGAACCACAGACACTCTTCGCGAGCTTGCGCGCATCCTCTTTCGTTTTAGCCCCGGTCACCCGAACCTCAAGGAATTTGCTCGCCCCTTCCCCATCGCGGGCAATCTCCTGCGCCAGCTTAATCATGAGGGCGCAGACCATCTCCTTGAAGTTGTCCCAGTCAGCACCGACAGGCTCAATCCCGGATTCCCCGTTCGCCAGAAACAAGACACAGTCATTGGTACTCGTATCCCCGTCGACCGTCACCATGTTAAAACTCTCATCCACCGTTTCCTGAAGCAAATCTTGCAGTTTAGCGGCAGGTACCCCGGCATCTGTCGTAACAAATCCTAGCATCGTGCCCATATTGGGGTGAATCATACCTGAGCCTTTGGCCATCGCCCCCAGGCGGATTACTCCGCCCTCACATTCTAATTCACAGGCAAACTCTTTGACCGTGGTGTCTGTGGTCATGATCGCTAACGCCGCTTTATGGGCATTGTCGCAGATGCTCTCATAATCACTCTGCCGCATCTTGTCCACTTCAGCCGAGGCCGCTTCAATCCCGTTGAGAACGATCGGCAGCGGCATTTCCACCCCGATGACTCCGGTCGAAGCAACGAGGACATCTTCAGCCTCAAGCTTCAGACAGGCGGCAGTTTTGGCGGTCATCTCAGATGCAGCTTTGTCTCCCGCCGCACCGACACAGGCATTGGCATTGCCGCTGTTCATCACCACGGCCTGA
>DAHVVW010000315.1 GCA_027357125.1 Clostridiales bacterium | reverse complement strand
GCTTATGGCGCAGGCGCAAATTCTTAAGCTTAAATCCTTGTCCTTGGGGTTTATGTACCTTATTAGCTGCCATCCCAGCTTTGGCATCTTTGGCTTTCTTAGCCTTTTTCGTTTTCTTCTGTTCCTTGAGATTGGATTGCTTAAAGCCCAGAGGATCGTTAGGTTCCTCACTGTTCCGAAAATTCTCCGGTTGGTTGGTAGTCTCCTCAAGATCAAGGTTAGCCACGTTCTTCTCTAATTCATCTAATACCAATATGTTTCCTCCCAAATAAAATCGCCATCTCTGAATGAGTATGGCGAACAATCCCTAATCCTAAGATCGGTGGCCCAGCCGTCATCACCCGAAGTGGAAGACCCGTAGCTTTGCGTCCCCAGCTTTTACTGAGTTTGCCTTTGTCGCCCTATGATCGCAATTTATATTATGGTATTATATGTTACAAGAATAGCACAAAAGCTTGTACAAGAATAGAAAATTTGTCGGATTTTTTTAGAATTTATCCTATCTATTCGGAGTTTTCTAATGATCCCTAGACAAGGGACGCGGTTTTTATATCCTTGCCCGGTAAACCGTAACACCCCATAGAACGGTAGTACGGTAGTATGGTAGTGCAGGAGGGTTAATTTTATGAAAGCTGGATTCATTGGAGAAAACGATCAGCCCATGATCTGTGTGCCCCTGGTTGGCAGGAATTACGAGGGACTGCACTCTGAACTAAAAGACGTACTGCGAAAGAATCCGGATCTGCTCGAATGGCGAGCGGATTTTTACGAGGGGATTACCGATCAAAATGACGTCGTTGCGCTCGCAAGAAGGTTCAAAAAGCTGGCCGGAGACATTCCCATGATCTTTACCCTTCGCTCCAGTCGTGAAGGTGGGCATCCCACATCCCTCACCGATCCAGAAGCTATCGATCTCATTGCTGCAGTCTGTGTGAAGACCGATGTGGAATATGTGGATTGCGAACTCAGTCATCTTGCTCAAGATATCAAGGGACTGCGGAAAATTGCCTCGGAGCATAAAACCCGGATCATCACTTCATTTCACGACTTTAATGGCACTCCCCCTCGGGAAGAGTTGTTGGCTAAGTTTACAGAAGCTAAACAGCTTGGAGCGGATGTCGCTAAATTAGCCGTCATGGCAAAGGAACTACAGGACGTATTAACCTTGTTAGAGGTTACCCTGGAAGCCAAAAAACATGTCGGAATTCCGATTATTGCCGTGTCCATGGGGGAATATGGCGTATTATCACGGGTGATGGGGGGCTTTTTTGGCTCCAGTGTGACCTTTGCCGTTGGACATGCCAGTTCCGCCCCCGGACAAATTCCAATCGAAGATTTAAGAGCAGCAATGCACATGATCCAAAGATGTCAGGAGAATCAAATGGATTAACAAATTACGGCCATACCGGGCACTGGGTACCGCTGTCATTCCGATTATGAAATTACTGGTGACCGTGATTTTGTAAAACCAGTTCCACTTGTTCAACACCGTACTGGGAGAGTGTTTGCTGTAAAGCTTCTTTCATGCTTTCCAACGTAGCTTGAGCCACATCGGTTATCAGCTTGAGCGTAATGATTCCTGCTGTATCGCGAAATTGAACCAGTTCTAAGGTTGTTCCCGGGGGAAATGGGTTAGTGTAACCTTCTACAGCGGCTTGGACAAGTAATGTAATTGCTGTGATGCGGGGTGCCTTGATCGAGGTCCGGTTAGTATAGGCCACCTCCACCGGCAAAAATTTACCGTCTTTTAAGAGGTAGAGAAAATACTTCTCTACCGTCTCTTGGTTTTCCGCCCATTCCGGTGCCAATTCCATCTGCTTTTGCTTAATCTTTTCGATGGTATCTATAACAATTAACAATATTTGTTTCATGAAAACCTTCCAGACGGTATAGCTCTCTGCCATTTTCAGCGACGAAAAGCGTCGTGGGGTTGGTTTTAATCCGGTAATAGTTGGCCTCTTCCACTTGAATTTCTACATACACCGTTTCAAAGTTCAACTCCGGAAATAAAGCAGCTACTTCTCTCAATACTGTTCCCATGGACCTTCCTATTGGACAAGCGCTGAGAGTAAAAAGGACTATTTTCTTAGTTAAAGAATTATTCATTTTTATTTTTCCTTTCATAATTCTTCTATTTCTTCTCCGGTCTCCTCTCCTACATCTGCTAAAGGAACTGTAAACCAAAAGGAATGTTCATCTTCCCGGGAAATTAAACCGACCTCCCCCCGGTGCTGTTCAATTATTTCTTTGACAATAGCCAGCCCGAGGCCCGCTCCTCCGGTCTTGCGGTTGCGGGAGGAGTCCAGACGGTAAAAACGCTCAAACACTTGATCCGCTTTGTCATCAGGAATGGGTTGCCCCAAATTGGTCACCATCACTTTGTAGACATGGCCCTCCCCTTTTCCCTCGATTTTCACCCAGCCACCCCGGTCATATTTCAGGACATTTTTCAGCAGGTTGGTGATGACCTGTTTGAGGCCCTCTTTGTTTCCTAAAATATTGGCAGCCTGGATATTAGCCTCTGCTTTGATGTCCCTGTTTCTCATTTCCAATTCAAAACTTTTAAGGGTTGATTCAAGGACATTCTCCGCGGAGATTTTCTGGAGCTCGCCCTGCCCCAGCCTTTTCGATTCCCAAATATTTAACTGATGAAGTTCCTCCACCAAACCGGTCAAATGCAGCGCTTCCTCATGCAGTGAGCGGTAAAGCTCCTGATCTCCCTGAATGACGCGGGTGCTTAACGCTTCCAGATATCCCGTAAGATTCGTAAGCGGCGTCCGAAGTTCATGAGCTATGTCACTCACCATTTTTTTCCGGAGTTCCTCTGTTTGTTGCAACTTGGAGGATAAATGATTGAAGTCAGAGATAAGGCGGCCAATTTCATCTTCGGACGGAATTTCCCGGCAAGGCTGAAACTCCCCTCTGGCCATCTTTTGAGCTGAAATTCCCAAGTGCTGCAACGGTAAGATCAGCTTTCTTACCAGGAAATAGTAAAGAATACCGGCAACGATTA
>DAHVVW010000314.1 GCA_027357125.1 Clostridiales bacterium | reverse complement strand
GATCTCATACATAGATTGGTTCCAAGAGACATCGTCAAATTTACCGGGGAGAATTAAAGCTACTTTCAAAGGTTTAACATCTTTGTCACCATTGGTATTGGATGTTGTGGATTGATTACCGCATCCGGATACTAAGAGGCCTAAAACAACCATAATCACGACGAGCAACGTTAATTTCTTTTTCACTGTTTTTCCTCCTTTTTACAATCTGACATAGAGAAACCATTTTTTATCCAGAAGTTTATACTCGCTTAACCACCACCTTCGTAAAGTTTCATAAGATCGCTGATCATGTTCTGAGGATGAACAGGTAATTCGGTAATTGGAATATTAATAACCTCATTAACAGCAGCTACAATGGCCGGAGCAATTGCCACAGTACCTACTTCAGCAGCTCCTTTTAGTCCCATAGGGCCTGATTCCTCATACTCTGAAACACTCACCGCCTGGATGCGAGGAGAATCCAAACTCGTTGGAATTAAATAGGTTGATAAGCCTGTTTGCATGGGTACACCCTGGTCAAAATCCAGACGCTCCAGCAGGGCATATCCTGCTCCCATAACAACTCCCCCCTGGATTTGCCCTGCCAAGACCATCGGATTAATCACTCTGCCCGCCTCGGTCACAGCAAAAACATCAAGGATTTGGATTCTGCCTGTTAATCGATTTACTTTAACCTTGGCGGCTTGGGCAATAAACGTAAACATGCTGTGTGGTAAACCGATTCCCAAGTCGGGTTGTTTTACTTCCGGAAAGGCAGCTTCACCTAAGCCTTTAGGATTTGTTATACCAATAGCCTTTTGACGTTTGAAATCTTCGGCTGCCTTAAGAAGCGCGTTGCCGCAAATATAGGTTGTGCGGGAACCCGCCGTCGAACCGCTTTCATGAGTAAGTGCTGTATCGCCCATAATGACCCGAATACAGTCCGGGGCAACATCTAAAGCCTCTGCCGCTAATTGAACAAAAGCCGTGTTACTTCCCTGACCAATTTCCACAGTACCTATTTTCACCTCAAAAGAACCGTCAGGCATTCCTTCGATCTGGACAACGGCCTTGTCAGGAATTCCCTTACCCATGCCGCAGCTTAGAAAGCCTGCAGCCATCCCATAGCCAACCATTGGATCAGAATTGTTTGCTCTTTCCTGCCAAAGGGCTGAATTCTCCAAGCAATCCAATGCTTCTTTGAGTCCGACTGAATGCTCCATTTTTTGCCCGAGGCTTGCTTCCGCCCCTTTAAACAAAGCGTTTTGCCGCCTGAGTTTGATAGAGTCCATCCGGAGGATTTTCGAGGCCCGGTTGAGCAAACTCTCTACCGCAAAGGCTGTTTGCGGAGCTCCAAAACCTCGCATGGCACTGGCTTGTGGTTTATTGGTGTAGCAGAGATGCCCGTCAATTTGCACATTGGGGATGACATAAGGGCCGGCAGCGTGTTCAACTCCCAATCCCAAAACCGCAGGACCAAGTGCTGCATAAGCACCTGTATCATAGTAGAGCACCCCTCTATAAGCCTTGATCATACCTGATTGATCAAAACCCAGCTTGACCTGAATCCTGCCCGCATGCCTTTTATAAGAAGCGCTAAGGGATTCTTCCCTGGAAAACACCAGCCGGGCCGGTCGCCCAGTCTTCCAGGTCACCAAGGCCAAAAAGAGTTGTACCGTGTTCCCGTCCTTGCCGCCAAAACCACCGCCGATCGTGGCAGAACGCATACGAATTTTTTCAATTGAAATGCTCAGACACCGGGCAATCTCCGCTCTGTCATAGAAAGGATTTTGAGTTCCCGCGATAATGTTTAAAGCTCCCTCTTCATCAAGGAAGGATACTCCGGCCTCCCTTTCCATGTACATATGGTCAACGACAGGTACCTTAAACGAATCTTCCAAAACTATAGAGCTTTGGTTGAAAGCTTTTTCCACATCACCTTTTTGAAAAGGGATATGTAACAAAAGGTTGCCTGATTCATGGATTTTAGGACTGGTAGCCCTCAACGCCTCTTGCGGACTATTGACAACGTCCAGGGTCTCATACTCCACCTTGATTAATTCCGCATACTTTTCGGCTTTCTCCGGAGTATCAGCTGCCACCAAGGCTACCGGCTCTCCGTAAAACCGAACCTTATCGACGGCAAGAAGCGGCTGATCTTTGATAATGCTGCCAAAACTGTTTTCCGAAATATCCTTTGCCGTAAAACAATAGATCCCGTCAATTCCATGACAAGGATGGGTATGGATGGTTTTGAGCAATGCATGGGCTTTCGTTGAGCGGACAAGCTTGAGATGTAACATATTCGGAAATGAATAATCACTGGGATACCGTGCTTGTCCTGTAACTTTAGCCAGGGCATCGACCCGTTGTAGCGAACTCCCAACGACGTTTGACATTTTCTAATCCCTCATTGCCTTGTTTCTAAGACGGTAGGAATGACCCTATACTCCAGCACATCGATCAGGCCATGATCCGTGAGCCCCAATTCAGGTACTGTCGGTAAAGAAATAAATGACAACGTCATAAATGGTGCCGGTAAATCACAGCCAAGTTTGGCTGCCACTTGATTAAGTTCATTGATTTGCTCCATAACTTCCGTAGCAGGCAACGGGCTCATTAGCCCCCCTATCGGCAAAGGCAGCACCCCCAAAAGCTTGCCATCTTGCACTGCTACCAGACCGCCTTGGTATCTGGCGATCTCCTGAGCTGCTATGTACATATCCTCATCATTGGTGCCGACAATAACCAGGTTATGATGGTCATGCGCAACAGAGGAGGCCAGCGCACCGGATTTCAACTTAAACCCGTGGACAAAAGCAACTCCTACGTTCCCGTTCTTACCATACCTTTCGACCACGGCCAATTTTAAAATATCTTTCTTGAGATCCGGTTTGACATTCCGGTCAAATACCTCTAACCACTCCTGAGTACGAAAATTGATGATTTGATCCGGATATAGGTTAATCACATTGATTTTTGCACTCATTCCATCGGACAATAGCGCAAAGTCTGACGGTTTAAACTCAGGAG
>DAHVVW010000313.1 GCA_027357125.1 Clostridiales bacterium | reverse complement strand
TCTCTAATCAATATTCTATATCAATAACGAAAAAAGCGTCCTTAAATAGGGCGCTTTCAGATTTCAATTGTTTACTTAGCTACTGGAAAGCTCTTTGACCATTCCGGGAACCCGCCCAGCAGGGAAAGCGCATCAAAGCCGTTAAGAGACTTTTTTGTCGAATAATAAAGAAGGGTTTTCAGTTTCTGTTGGCGAAATATTAAGATAATACAGAAACCTGGGGGGTGTACACTTGAAGCCGGATGCTAAGCAAAAAATTCTACTCGCTCTTTATACAGAATACCAGAGAGATCTGCCCAATTTTGATGATATCACCGCGGCTTCATTAGGAATGAACCCGGATATATTCAATATAACCATCAAAAAACTCCAGGACGAAGAATTAATTGGGGATGTACACCTTATTTGGGGAGAAGAAAAAGATTCTGTTCCTATGGGGGTAGTTCTGAGCGTCTGCAGGTTAACCAGACTGGGAATCGACTATGTGGAAAAAAACTTTGGCATTGAAAACGGTTTGCCTGGCAGGCAGAAAGTTATTGTGCTCAGCACCAATTTCGCAGACTGGAGCCTGCAGGAGTTAAATGAGCTGGCAGCCCGTGTCCTGGCGGAGATAACTTAAGCAAGCACTCAAGCCTCATAAAGCTTCAAGTAATTTCCTGCATTCTGGGATCACATAATGTACGGAGTTACCACAACCGAAGCCGCTGTCCAACTGGCTGATGACGATGTCTTCCCTGCTGGTAAAGGTTAATAGCCTTTAATAACATACATACTATCATGATGCTGCCCTCAGCAAAATAACGTTCGGGCAGCCTTTTTTAGGTTGCGGGTGTCGAACTCTGTTCAGTTACTCTAATGCACCACCTGAATTAGTAACATTTTTAGCAATGCTAACATATACTACGCTATGTAATTGATAACGATTATCTTTATCGAAGCTAGGAGGTTGGGATTTATGTGTGGAATTACCGGCTGGGTTGATTGGCACCGCGACCTTAGGAACCAACAGGACGTGCTTAGGACCATGACTGCGCGTTTAAGCGCGCGCGGCCCGGATGCAGGAGGGTACTGGCTGGAGGAGCGGGTGGCTTTTGGCCACCGCCGCCTGATAGTTATTGATGCTGAAGGTGGACGCCAGCCTATGCGGGGTGCCAGAGGAGAACATAGCTGCACTCTCGTCTACAACGGAGAAATATACAATACAGAAGAGCTGCGTCAGGAGCTGCTGCTCAAGGGCTATACCTTTAGTGGACATTCAGACACCGAAGTGTTATTAAAGTCTTATCTTGCTTGGGGGGCCGAGTGCGTAAAACGCTTAAACGGAATCTTCGCGTTTGCAATCTGGGATAATCAGGGAGAAACCCTATTCCTTGCCCGTGACCGTCTGGGGGTCAAACCGCTCTTTTTTAGCGAACGGTCCGGTTCTCTCTTGTTTGCATCTGAACTCAAAGCCCTCCTGGCTCACCCAGAGATTGAACCGATTGTCGACAAAGACGGGCTGAGTGAAATCTTGCTCGTAGGACCGGCCCGCACGCCTGGAAACGGTATCTATAAAGGGATTCGTGAACTAAAGGGAGGGCAGGCTTTACTGTATTCACGGCAGAGAACGCGCATCTATTCCTATTGGCAATTGCAAGCTAAGGCTCATCTTGATGATCCTGCCACAACGGTCTCCAACGTGCGGGAATTATTTCTAGACGCCGTAAAGCGTCAGTTAGTTTCAGACGTTCCCATTGGGACCCTTCTCTCCGGAGGGTTGGATTCGAGCGCAATTACTGCGGTAGCGAGCGATCTTTTCTCCCCGCTTCCTACTTTTTCTGTCGATTACGTTGATAATGAGAAATATTTTCAGCCTAATGACTTTCAGCCGAATCCCGATGCACCCTGGATTGAACGAGTCTCCCGCCATTTTGGCACTGAACACCGCTCAGTTGTCCTCAGGTCAGAGGATTTAGCAAGTTCTCTGACCGATTCGATGCGGGCCCGTGATCTTCCGGGGATGGCAGACATTGATTCTTCTCTCTTGCTTTTCGCCAAAGCGATCAAAAAGGACATCACAGTCGGTCTTTCCGGCGAGTGTGCAGATGAAGTGTTCGGAGGGTATCCTTGGTTTCACAGGGAGGAAGCACTGCAAGCAGCAACTTTTCCGTGGGCCCTGCGCCTTGAACACCGCTTGGCAGTGCTTGCGCCCACACTTATTCAGGAACTGAATGGACAGGAATACTTAAGACACCGCTACCAGGAAGCTTTAGCCGAAGTTCCGCAAGAATCTGAACAGAAGAATCTGATAGCTCCGGGTAAACCTAGTATGGAAAAGCGGCTGCGTGAAATTTCTTACCTTACTTTAACCCGCTTTATGCCAACTCTCCTCGATCGTAAAGACCGCATGACTATGGCTTCGGGACTCGAAGTGCGTGTTCCTTTCTGCGATCATCGTCTGGTGGAATATGTCTGGAATATTCCCTGGGAACTCAAGAATTACCAAGGACGGGAGAAAGGACTGCTGCGGCAAGCCCTGGCCGGAATCTTGCCTGAAGATGTGTTGTGGCGGCGTAAAAGCCCTTATCCCAAAACTCATAATCCCGTTTACCTTGAAAAAGTCCGCCTCTGGCTTAGCGAGATCCTCGTCGACAGCAATTCTCCCCTCAGGCCTCTCCTTAATGTGCCTGCGCTTAAAGAATTAATCAAAACCTCATCAAGTATACCGTCAGGACGGCCATGGTTTGGCCAGCTCATGGACCTTCCCCAACTATTTGCCTACCTAATTCAGACGGATCTTTGGCTGCGCGAATACAGGGTGTCACTTTCCCTATAAGGTTGTTATTCTTTCCTTTTGGAGGTTGGTCGTTCTAAAAATAGTAAGCACTTCTTGGTCATCTTCCGTCCCAATAATATTATAAAGCAAGTTCTCCCAAGGGGAGATTTGAGCTGTACCCTGCTCAATTGCCGTAGGGCAAGAAGGGATCTGTTCTACGGCATCAGGGACTGCTCTATCCTTAATCGCCTGAGGCAACGTTGGA
>DAHVVW010000312.1 GCA_027357125.1 Clostridiales bacterium | reverse complement strand
AGGACAGATACTGTTTGACCGGCAGTTTGTCCGGTGTAGCAAGCGACAATTACAGTTTTGTCTTTACTTGCAGCCCTGATTTTGTCCAGATTGTCAGCGATGTCTTTACCATATGGAACATTAACAGCGCCTTGAATATGCCCTTTCGCGTATTCATCAGCTTTGCGGATATCTAACACAAGATAGGCTTTAGCGTTTTGCTCGAGTTCCGCTTTGAGTTTATCCTCGCTAATTTTATAGGAGTCGCCAACGGTAGGAATGTTGTTGAAGTAAGACACGACAGCACTTTTTATAGCTTTGGCAGGGTCTTCCGCCGGAGCGGTCGCGGGTGGAGTGGATGTAGAAGATGGAGTCGTAGCAGTAGGAGTCGTGGATTGTCCGCAGCCGCTTACGAGCAGACCGAGGATGACGAGAAGGGATAACAGTGAATACAGTTTTTTGTTACGCATGTGTACCATCCTTTCGTGAACATGATTGTAAGATCTCAAATGTATTGCTGGATCTACTATATAGTTAATTCTCCGTTTTTGTGAAAATACCTTTTAGTACAAAGTCTGGGACCCATAATTATTTTAGATATGAGCATTAGAATTACCGATATGAATAAAAAGGAATAAAAAAGAACCCCATCCAGGATGGGGAAGAGGGCCGTTAGGCCCGGGTGGAAAAGGGTAGAGGAGTGTTTGAATGTAGTATATCCGGCTTTAAGTGTTTTGTCAGATAAAAACAGCTCAATAGCATAAAATTGAATCTGAATGGCTGTTTTAGCTCAGGGAGCGTAAATATATAAGTTTTACTAAACTTAAAACACTTGACAATATATTTTGAGAATCTAAAATAAGAGATGGAGGTGTATTGAGATGATTTTCACATGGTTAATGGGCTTAATTGCGATCTTAGCATTAATAGCAGCAGCGACTGGAGACTATTGGTCCGGCAAGAACAAGCATTCAGTTTATTATCAAACTGTACAAAAGCCTCTTGGTAAACAAGATAAGGTGGTAGAGATTCCGATGTTTTCCGAGCATGATGCGTTTTATTCCAAGCTTAATTCACTTTAGGTTTTCTGATTTATACGCATAGAACAAAGAATGAAAATTGTTTTAAGGTAAGCAGATCGGCTTAATGCACTTGCATTAAGCCGATTTCTTATTTAAAATGTAAACCAAATGTTAAGGCAGGCGCTGTTGACGTTTGCCGGTAAGGAGAACAATATGCATCAGTATTGGTTTTTTATTGGAGATTTCCCTTTAAGGGCTTATGGTACTTTATTTGCCCTGGCGTTTATTTTGGCAGTCGGGGTAAGTCTTTACTTTGCCAACGCCGAAGGAAAGCCTCACCTCAAGGAGGCGATCTTAGACCTCTCTCCTCTGCTCTTGCTCGGAGGTTTAGTGGGAGCGCGGTTTTGGCAAGTGTTCTTTTTTGACTGGGATTTTTATCGAAATAATCCGCGGGAGATCATTGCTGTCTGGCACGGTGGCCTCTCGATTCAAGGTGGGGTTGTGGGAGCACTTCTGGTTGGAGTAATTTACGTCTGGTGGAAAAAACTTCCCTTTTGGGAATTGGCTGATTTAATAGCACCTGGACTGATCCTCGCGCAAGCAATCGGTCGCGATGCCAACCTGATGAATGGGGATGCTTTCGGCGGCCCGACCGGAGGGGATTTTGGCATCCTCTATCCTATCGGCACGATCGCCCGTGCTAAATTTGGGGATCAACCCTTGTGGCCGGCTGAGGTCTGGGAAGGGCAGTTTGACGTTATCTTATTCGCCCTTCTCGTCATCTTAAAACTGCGCAAGTGGCCTGCGGGCAGCATCTTCTTGATTTATGCGGCCTTATATAATTTCGGGCGCTTTTTCCTGGAACAGCTGCGTGGAGACAGTCCCCGCTTTCTGTTCAACTGGACTGCCGCTCAATGGAGCAGTATGGCGGCTGTATTTTTGGCGGTGATTCTCTTGATCTGGAGGATAGCCAGAGCTCGCCGCCAAAGTGAGTAAGAAAGTCAGAACTATTCGAGTGTTTACCCCGCACACTCCAGGCAGAGAATATCTTCTCCTTTGGTAAGTGAAAACTCAGCTTTTACCGGTTCCTGGCAGCGCACACATACTGCCCACTGTGTTTCAACTGCAGTTTGCTTAAGGCTTCCGGGGAATCTCTGCACCGTACAAAAATCTTCCTCGCTACAGCTAAGAATATACTGGATTACCTCCAAAGATTTGTTCTGTTTTTGGCGAGGGTTGGAATACTCACGGAGCTCAGACATTTTCCCGATTACCTCAGCGTGCACGGCAATACGCAGGATTTCCTCCGTGCCACTGTATTGAAAGTGGTACACATGTTTGCCCCGCTCATCCACCAGCAGAGTTCTTTTACCCGTGGTGGCATGGTTAAGAACCTGAAAGGCATCGAGAGCGCACGAAGCAGTTTCTGCTTTGACCAGAACTTGGGATTCGGGTGCCGGCCTAATTCCTAAGTCGCGGCTGGCGATTTGCGCAACACGAAAGCCCAAGGCAATACCTGGACAAGTGTGGCCGTGAAAATCTGCAACTTGTTCCCATGGAGTCTTCTCAACACACATATTCTGTCACCCCTCTTAATATATCTCTTTCTTTATTCTAGTATCAATGAGGAAAAAAGAAAAGGGCCATGCAGCCCTTGTATTTATTGGTGATATTAACTTTTTATATCAGCGTTTGAACAACACACCAATTACCCCGCCGACGCCGCCGGAAAGAAAGGCAAATACGGACTTTTCTCCAACTTTAATCCAGGAAGTGCCGTCAGCCAGGATAAATGAGACGAGAATAAGTAAGATAACAAAGCCCAATCCGGTGGCCAGACCGTAAAATAGTCCTTTCGTGCCTGCCTGATACGAAGTTAGGGCAGCGGCAATGAAAATGCTGACACTGAAAATGACGGTAGTAGCCAAATCAGATTCCGGAAGAGAAGTGAAGGAGAGTAAGATCCCAAATCCCGCTGAGAGAACAAGGGCAAGGATCGCCGCTATCATGATACCTTTAAATACCAGACTAA
>DAHVVW010000311.1 GCA_027357125.1 Clostridiales bacterium | reverse complement strand
CGTACACTCAGGTAGATGCCTGTGAGAGCCAAGAGGATTTAGCTTATACCCAGAATGCTCTCGGGGCGCGTAATATAGCAGCGGCAGCCCTCGCCAGCGGGGCTGCCATGGTATATGTAAGTACAGACTATGTATTTGACGGCAAAAGTACCAAAATGTACCGTGAAGACGATTCCCCCATACCGCTTAATGTCTATGGCCGCACGAAACTGGCGGGGGAGAAGATGATACGGGAAATCCTGCCCAGGCATTATATTTGCCGGACTTCGTGGCTCTATGGTGAGCATGGGTCTAACTTTGTCCGCACGATCCTGCGCTTAGCATCAGAGCAAGAAGTCCTGAAGGTGGTGTCAGATCAGACAGGCACCCCCACCTGGACCGAAGACTTGGCCCGTCAGCTTTATCTCTTGGTGCAAAGCGGGCTTTATGGAACTTATCATGTGTCAGGCCGAGGGGAGTGCACCTGGCAAGAATTTGCCCGTGATATTATTAAATTAGCGGGATTGCAGGTGGAAGTTCTGCCTCAGAGTACGGCTGAAGCAGGACGACCGGCACCACGTCCCGGCTATTCGGTCATGGACAATTACCGCTTGCGCTTAAGCGGTCTGGATATTATGCCGCCATGGCAGGAAAGTCTGCGCCGGTTTATGGCAAAAATCGGTTATTGAGGGCGTATCGTAAAGAGATGAGTAAAAGGTGGTAAGCCTGTGAAATTAGAACTGATTGCAACTGCTGCTTTCGGTTTGGAAGCAGTAGTTGCCCGAGAATTAAAATCTTTAGGTTATGACCAAGTGTCAGTAGAGAATGGTAAGGTCAATTTCTCCGGGAATGAAGCAGCAATCTGCCGCACAAATATTTGGCTGCGCAGTGCTGACAGGGTGCTGCTCAAGCTAGGCAGCTTTGAGGCCCGAACCTTTGAAGATTTGTTCCAACAGACAAAAGCCCTGCCGTGGGAGGAGTGGCTTCCGCCTGATGCCCTTTTTCCGGTTAAGGGCAAATCAGTGAAATCTAATCTTTTTAGTGTGTCTGACTGCCAGGCTATTGTTAAAAAGGCCATTGTGGAACGATTGAAAGAAACATATGGGATTAACTGGTTTCCGGAAAGCGGAGCGCTGTACCAGATCGAAGTGGCTCTCTTAAAAGATGTTGTTACTCTTACCATTGATACTTCCGGGCCCGGTCTGCATAAACGCGGATATCGCGAACTGGCTGGCCCTGCTCCGGTAAAAGAAACTCTGGCGGCAGCTCTGGTCGCTTTGAGCGGTTGGAGACCGGAGTATGCTTTATTAGACCCTTTTTGCGGCACGGGCACAATTTTGATTGAAGCGGCGCTCCTGGCACAAAACCGCGCTCCTGGTTTGCAGCGGACTTTTATTGCCGAGCAGTGGACGAATCTTAAACCAAAGATTTGGGAACAGGCGCGGGAGGAAGCGCGCGACCTTTGGCAGAGATCGATTCCTTTGCACATCTACGGTTCTGACATTGACCCCAAATCGTTGGAATTGGCCCGCATCCATACCAAGGAAGCAGGGCTTGAGGGGGTAGTCCATTATCAAAAATTACCGGTGGCTGAAGCGCGTTCCCGCTTTCAGTACGGCCACTTGATCACTAATCCTCCTTATGGCGAGCGCCTTAGTGAACAGGAGGAAGTGGAGCAGGTCTATCAAGAATTGGGAGAGGTTTTTCAGCGCCTTGAGAACTGGTCTCTGCACATGCTTACAACCCATCCCCATCCGGAGCGCCTAGTCGGACGGCGCTGGGATAAAAGCAGAAAACTCTATAACGGCAGGCTTGAGTGCCATTATTACCAGTTTTTCGGGCCGCGACCACCCAGGAAGCTCGAAGGTCGGAGTGATACAGGAGTTGATACGGGAGTAAATATGGAAGTTGAGGTTGGAGTTTATTTGGAAGTGACACCAGATTCGTAAAAAAATGAAACTTCTTGATCCTAGTAACCTCCGTGAAACCAAGTACATAGATTATATCAGGAAAATTAACCAATTAATGGAAAAACACGGAGGGATGACAGATGGCATTCGGTGGAGCAGTTGACGGTTGTGGGCCAAATTTCCTGCCTGGGATTGCAGTAGTTGTAGTTATTATCCTCTTGCTCATCGCTATGGGAATCGTGTTCTAGTTTTGCAGGCTGTAAGCGTGTGATAGGTTTATGAATGGGAATTCGGAAGGAGGATTATGATGTACGGTTATTGTGGGTACGGTGCCTTCGGCGGTTATGTCGGCGTCGGCATTATCGCGATCGCTATTTTAATCCTGATTGCCCTTGGTGTAATCTTCTAAGCTAGAAATCACAGATTCTAACGGAGGCGTCCCCGGCGGGGGCGCTTCTGTGTTATCATACATTAATTTGCTTGCTCGCTCTTCTCTGATATTGACACAGGGTACAATCAGAGGTAAATTAAGCTGAACATAAGTTCATGTTTGTAGGGCTGGTTTTTGGATATTTGAATGGATGAGGGGTTCAAGAGGATGGCCGAAGAGGGGATCTTATGCGGTAATTCTTCAAGAGACTAAATCCATAGTAAATTTTTGTTACTGGGGGGATTAGCATGTCATATTTGTTTAAACCATTACAAGCAGGACAGCTGGCTTTCGCCAACCGCCTGGTGATGCCACCGATGGCTACTTCCAAGGCTGAACCTAATGGGAGGGTGAGCCAGGCATTACTGGAGTACTATGCGGAAAAATCTGCAGGAGGGTATATCTCTCTCATTATCATTGAACACAGCTACATTAAAGCAGATGGAAAGGCCAGCGACCAGCAGCTTTCCGTAGCGGATGACGGTATGATCGAGGGCTTGCGTCAGTTGGCAGATGTTATTCACCGTAATGGTCCGAAGACAATGATGCAAATTAATCATGCAGGGAGTGCAACCTCTGAGGAGGTTATCGGGATCACCCCGGTTGCCCCTTCCCCTGTACTACACCCCCGCCGCAAACATATGCCCCGTGAACTTACGCGTCGGGAAATTGCCGATATTATTGAAGCTTTTGCCAAGGCTGCCCGCCGCACCAAAG
>DAHVVW010000310.1 GCA_027357125.1 Clostridiales bacterium | reverse complement strand
CCGATCTCTGAATCGTCGGGCCGTGAAACTCCGGCTGCCTCTGAAACCCGTGGTAGTTCGTGCCATCATAAGCTATAGTTAGCCTTATATTACGCATAAGGGTTTACACCTCGTTCTGGCGGATATAATCCAGTACCTTTTTCTCTATCGCTCTTACATGCTTAGGGGAAACCTGAAACTTAGCGCACACTTGCTTAAGCGGTGCAGTCTCCGGCCTATCTAGGCCAAGTCTCATAGATATAATAGCAGCTTCTTGGGGACTTAGGCAATTATCCACGGCCTTTAGCACTTGTTCGCGTAAACATTCGCTTCACTCCGTTCTATCACGGCTTAGCATTTTACTCGGCACCTTGCTCATTCGTAATTAAAGGACTGCCTCAGATCGCATGAAAGATTTCTGAGTAGTCCCATTTCCTTATACTTAAGCTTTTGTTCCGTGCTTTTAAGACATATGGTTTTTCAGCTTAAAGGTTAGCGGACACGGATTCTTTCTCCGGGATAAATAAGATTAGGATCCCAGATCTGGGGGTTTTTGCGTAAAGTCATAAGATAATAAGCATAACTCCACCCATTAAGGCCGCAACTGCGCACCAATTGTCACGCTTTCCCCATTCCCGCGTGCTGAGCGTACGGTATTTGCCGCTGCTGTAGCCGCGCATAACCAAGTTCTCGGCGGTCTCTTCCGCCCGACGCAGGCTCAAAAGCAGGAGGGCCGGAAGTAGATTCATCAGTTCCCGTATGCGCCCAATTAAAGACAATGGAACTATTCCCTTAGCTGCCCGCGCTTTGGAAATTGCCGTGATCTCCTCCAAGAGCAGGGGCATGAAGCGTAGGGTTAAAGTAATTAATAGTGCAAAATCAGCAGCCTTGGGCGTTAATCTTACCAGCGGATTAAGGAAGTAAGCTATGCCCAAGCCTTGCTCCAATGAGGGAGTAACCGCCGCAAACAAACGGGTTAACGCAAAAAGGACAGCAATTCGCCACACCAAAACACCGGACACCTTCAGCCCGTCTACCGAAAAATGCCCTTGCCAAAAATGCTCAGATTCTGTCCAGGTCCAACCTCCGGCCAGCAAGTAAAAAAGCGCAATCCATATTAGCACCACAAGCACGGAGCGAAAGCTGCGCCAGGGCACCCCGCTCAGCCGGATTAGGATAAGAACTCCGGCACTGGCTGCAGCCAGACCGTACCATCCCGCCATCGTTAAGGCAAAAGACAGCCAGACAAACGCGCCTACCTTAAGCCGGGGGTCCAGCTCGTGAAGGACACTCTCCCCCGGCCAGTATACTTCGATTTCCTTCACACTCGACCCCCCCTCAAATGTGCTTCACAGGCAGACAAGGGCACAGGCAGACAAGGGGGCAGACAAGGGGACGGTTCTCTCGTCTGTCAGCAACCCCAGCCCAGATCAAGGGCACAGTTCTCTTGAAACATGCCTCATACCCCATGCCTCGCACTTCGCATCTTGTCCCTCGTACCTTACACGGGACAGCGCACTCCTGCAGCCTGCAGACTCTCACGGTAATCTTGCCAGAATGTAGCAGGAAAATCGAGTGTAACCCGCCCGTCTTCAATCAGCCACAAGCGGTCGGCTACCTCAATGACCTCCGTCAGGTCGTGAGTAACGCAAAGAATCGTAATTTGCCCATGCACGCCCGCCAAAAACGATAAGATTTGTTCGCGCCCTAGCCCATCCAAGCCCAGCATGGGTTCATCCAAAAGCAGAACTTCAGGCTCACTCTCGAAGGCTGCTGCCAAAGCTACTCGCTGTTTTTCCCCTCCACTTAAATGTTCCGGGGGTTTTGCGGCCATTTCCGCTGTGATCCCAAAGCGTTCCAAGTATCTAAGATTCTCATCCTTCTTACTCTTTGCTTCGCGCCTACTCCGACCGTAAAAAACTTCGTCATAGACGGTGTGTCCGATAAAATACTCTCCAGGCTCTTGGAGCATCAGGCGGCAGCGTTGGCGCTGGCGTATCAGATTATTTTTCCCGAGGACTTCCCCAAAGGCCTCAAATCTTCCCGCGGTCGGAAGATTAAGCCCGATCACGCTCTCTAACAGAGTTGATTTTCCAGCCCCTGACGGCCCGATAATTCCGATAAACTCCCCTTCATAGATTCTTTTGTCTATATCCAAACGTTCCTCGTAGCTACAACTATCCCATTCCAGAACCTTGAGCCGGGGCGTGTTGTTAAGTTCAGAGTTCGCGCCCCAAATTTGGTACTCAGCCCGGATTCCGTATTTTTCCCGCACTTCCCGACTCGCTAAAGCCGTGGCTGGCAGACCCGCATCCCACACTCTCCCGTCTTTCATCAGCAACAGGCGGTCAGCCTTTGCAGCCAATTCCGGATCATGCGTAATCCAGAGCTGGCCCATTTGGGTGGGGTGTTTCTGCTGAAGCAGCGAGAGAATCTTATCCTGGGCTCTTTGGTCAAGCATTGTTAGAGCCTCATCCAAAATCACAAACGCGGGCTTCATTTCCAGGATGGCTGCTGTCACTAGCCTCTGACGCTCCCCTCCGGACAACGTGGAAGGAGATTGATTTTCTTTTCCTTCAAGCCCGATGGCGACAGCCAGTTCCTTCACCCTGAGCTGAACATCCTGCACATCCAAGCCTAAATTAAGAAGACCGAAGCCCAATTCTTCGGCCACACTGGCTCCAATGGTTTGGCGGCGCGGATGCTGCCCGATGAAGGCAACTTCACGCCAGCGCCCTTCCACGGGCCAGGGAACAGGATTGTATTGAGCACCGTCACTTGTGCGTGCACCCATTGACCCATTTGTGCGAACTTCCAGTAACTCAACTACTCCAACAGTGGGCTCGATCAGGCCCGTGATGAGGCGCGCCAGCGTAGATTTACCCGAACCGTTCGCCCCCATCAAGGCAATAACTTCCCTCTGCCTCCAGTCAAAGCTTACGTCACGAACTATATTCTTATAGCTAAGTCCTTTAATGCGTAGTACTTTTTCTGCCATTTAGATCCTCACCAGAAACTTTATATTAAAACCCTACTGCGCGCGCCTGCGCACAACTTCGTTTCCTACGATCG
>DAHVVW010000030.1 GCA_027357125.1 Clostridiales bacterium | reverse complement strand
CCACGATGGTGGGGATCCGATCTTCGTTATGGACCAAATAGGGGATGACCGCCATTCTGATGCCAGCTGGCTTGAAGGACTGGCGGTACGGGAGGCTTTGCGCCGCCTGGGTGAACGGGAGAAGCTCATTTTGTCCCTGCGTTTCTTTCAAGGAAAAACCCAGATGGAGGTAGCGGATGAGATCGGGATTTCTCAGGCTCAAGTTTCCCGCTTGGAAAAAGCGGCGCTCAATCATATGAAGAAGTACGTTTAATTCATAGGATTAAAATCACCCTCGCTCTCATATGATTTGTAAGAGAGGGGGTAAGGTGATGCGCATTTCCGAACTCCGGATGCTCGATATCGTGAATATTAAAGATGGACGCCGCCTGGGGCCGATCAAAGACCTCGATCTCGATTTGGAACGGGGTGTGATCAAAGGAATTCTAGTCCCGGGTGCGGCTAAGAGTTGGAGTTTCTTTGGCGGGGGACGGAGCGAAGATGTGATGGTTCCCTGGGATCGGGTGAAAAAAATCGGGGTGGATGTTATTTTGGTGGACGCCCAGGATCTGGTGGATTTTAACCCTGAACGGGAAGACCCGCGCTAATTCGAGGTTCGAGGTTCGAAGTGCGGGGGAGAGGGCGAAGGCGAAGGTAGGAGAACCATGTGTATAGCTGACATCTAACAAATTATGACGCGCAGAGGGCAATAAATTGCCCTCTTGTTTTGTCTTAGGCGAAAATATGGTATATTTTAGCTAAGAGGACAAAACGGAGGGGGTGTTTGCACGAGATGTGGGTTTGGCGGGAAAAAGCAGGCTTAAAGTATCTTACGCTTCCAGCTTGGGAAGAGGCAGGGGTAGAAATCGGCTTTTCGTCCCGCGGGGGTGGGGTAAGTGAACAGCATTTCTCTTCCCTTAACTTGGGTTTGCATGTGGGAGATGAACCGCAAAGGGTGCTCGAAAATCGTAGGCGCTGGCTGGGGTTGTGGCAGGCAGACTGGAATGAGGTTGCTATTGCCGAACAGGTACATGGGACGGGCGTAGTGTGGCTGGATGCGGAAGCGGGGGGGAGAGGAAGCCGCGACCTCAGGACGGCTATTCCGGGAACAGATGGCTTGTTGACCAAGGACAAGCTGGGACTTATGGCTTTCTTCGCTGATTGTGTTCCTCTGTTTTTCTATCACCCCAAGCTTAAGGCTGTAGGGATTGCGCACGCAGGCTGGAAAGGGACGGCAGGGAAAATCGCTCTCCCGGTTCTGGACGAGCTGGCTCAGGCCGGGGGGCAGGCTGAAGATTGCTGGGCAGCTATCGGGCCTGCAATCGGGCCTTGTTGCTATGAAGTCGATGAACCGGTCGCAGCCCGTTTGCGGACGAATTTTACGGAAACTGTTTTTCTTAGGCCTTCACAGGACGGGCATTACCAACTTGATTTATGGCAGGCAAACAAGGAGATACTTCTGGGAGCAGGAATAAAACCTGAGCACATTTGGTCAGCCGAACTCTGCACCGCGTGCAGACCGGCTGAGTTCTTTTCCCACCGCCGGGATGGCGGGCTAAGCGGAAGGCTGGCGGGTTGGATCAGGCGCAGAAGCTAAGGGGGAATCGTAGATGGCTGTTATATTAGTCGTGGATGATGAGGAATCAATCCAGGAATTGTTACGCTACAATCTGGAGAAGGAAGGGTACAAGGTTTTGGCTGCGCGTGACGGACTTGAAGCGCTGGAGCGGGTGGGGAAAGACCAGCCTGATCTGGTTGTGCTTGATGTGATGCTGCCGCACATGGATGGTATGGAGGTGTGCCGCCAGCTCAGGCTTAACCCGAAATTTCGGGAGCTGCCCGTGATTATGCTTACGGCCAAGGGGGAAGAAATTGATAAAGTGTTAGGGCTGGAACTGGGTGCGGATGACTATATGACTAAGCCTTTCAGCCCGCGGGAACTGGTAGCGCGCATTAAAGCGCGCTTGCGCCGGGTAAAAAGTGCGGACGAGGTTCCAGATCAGATCGTGCACGGAGAGCTGAGAATAGATCTTACCCGGTTTATGGTGTATATAAAAGAACAGGAGACTGAACTAACGCCTAAGGAGTTTGAACTCTTAAGGGTGCTGGCAACCAGGCCGGGCAAGGTTTATTCCAGGGAGGAACTCTTGGAACGGATCTGGGGCTATGAGTACGCCGGAGACACGCGCACTGTGGATGTGCATGTCAGACATGTGCGCCAGAAAATTGAAAAAGACCCGTCCAACCCGGAATATATTGAGACTTTGCGCGGGATCGGCTATCGGTTCAAGGGTTAGGGTCAGATGAGCATTAAATGGAGGTTTACCCTGCTTTTTCTGAGTATGACTGCCATATCTCTGTTTCTGGTGTGGGAAGGGCAGAATTTAATAGCGGGTGGTCAGCAAAGGACGCCTGATTACCGCTTGTTGCTCTTTGCCTTGCTCCTTCCGGGAGGGGCCGTTTTCTTTTACGCCAGACGCCTGGCGGGGCGGATTCAGACTTTGAGCTTTACTACCCGGCGCATAGCGCAGGGGGATTTTGAGCGGGCGCAGTTTCTTGATACCAAAGACGAAGTCGGGCAGTTTACGGCCGAATTAAACCGTTTGGCGCGGCAACTGGAAACCCTCATCCAAAAAGCGGACCAGGAAACCCACAAGATGCAGGCGATTCTCACGGCGATGCAGGAGGGAGTAATCGCGCTTGACCATGTGGGGAGGATCGTGCGGGTGAACCCGGCGGCGGAAAAAATGTTCGGTCATCGCCAGGATGAGGTCATGTTAAAGTACTTACTTGAACTTGTGCGCCAGAGCGAGTTGGATGAACTGGTGACAAATGTGCTTTTGGGGGAGACACCGGGAAATATAGAGCTTACGCTGGAACAGCGGACAATGCGCTTTCAGGTAAGCCCGATTCTGGGCGAGAACAAGCGTACCCGGGGGGCAGTGATCGTAACCTATGATATTACTGAGCTAAGGCGTCTGGAGCAAATGCGGACAGAATTTGTGGGCAATGTGTCGCACGAATTGCGTACACCTTTAACCTCGATCAAAGGTTTTGTGGAAACTCTGTTAGATGGGGCGCAAGAAGAACCTGTCCTGCGCGAACGGTTTTTGAATGTCATTCAGGCTGAGACCTTGCGTCTGCAACGGTTGATTGATGATCTGCTTACGTTGGCGAACAATGAAAATCCGGATTTGCGCCGGGGTGCCGGAGTTGCCAGAGTTAGTTTTGTGCAGCAGGCTTTTGCTAAAATTCAGCCTGTGATTGAAAGTTATGCCGAGGCCAAAGGGATCAGGCTCAGCGTTGACCTGGCAGAGAATTTGCCGCCAGTGCGTATGGGTGAGGATCTGTTAAGCCAAGTCCTGCTCAATCTTTTGGAAAATGCCGTTAAGTATACCTCAGAGGGTAAAATTTGGCTTAAGGGGGAAGCCGACCAAGAGCGTGTGCACCTGGAGTTTGGAGACACGGGGTGCGGTATTCCAACGGCAAGCCTCCCGCGCATCTTTGAGCGTTTCTACCGTGTTGATAAAGCCCGCTCGCGTGAACAGGGAGGAACCGGGCTTGGACTTAGTATTGTCAAACACATTGTCGAAGGGAGCGATGGCCGGATTAATGTGTCCTCAGAACCCGGAATCGGTACAGTATTTACATGTGATTTGCCACGGGCATAAATAACGATCATCGGATAAAGAAAACTTACTTCGAATGAAGTTTAGTTGCACTTATCCAGGGGCTTAGTGCCACTTATCTTCCGCTTAAGAAGCGGAAGTCTTAGTGGCAGTTAGCCATCGGATAAATGACAGAATCGGAGGGCAGGATGAAAAAGGGAAATACGGGAAAGAGGATGCTGACGGCAGTGGTTTTGCTGATTGCAGTCACGGCCGCTGTCTGGATTTACCGCACAGGCTTCACTGCTCGAGATTTGGAGTATGTGCGCGCAGAGACGGGGGCTATCAAGCACGAGCAGACAGTGAGGGCTGCATTTGCCAATGAGGAATACCTGCTGCAGGCTCCGAGCGGCGGAGAGGTGGAAAAACTCGCTGTGCCCGGACAAAGGATCAGGCGGGGAGAGAGTGCAGCCCGGATCAAGCAAGTCGGGGGAGAGAGCAAGTCTGTCCCGGCTCCGGCAGGTGGTCTTGTGCTTTATAAAGTGGATGGTCTTGAATCATTGTGGACCGCAGCTAATTTTAAGGATATGGATCTAAAGAAGCTCTTAGAGATGCCAAGCTCGGAGCAGGAAATTACCACCGCTCAATCCGGGCAAGCTATAGGTAAGATTATCAATAACCTGGCTCCGACAGCAGCTTTCGTGGAGATGCAATCTCTGGAGGGGTTCAGTGTGGGCAAAAGCTTGCGTTTTGCCATTGATGGGAAGGTGTTCCCGGCTAAGGTCGTGCGTAAATCCGAGAGCCCTACCGGAGTTGTCGTTGAATTCAGGAGTTATGTGGATGGCTCAGCCGAGCAACGGCGGCAGGAGATTACCTGGATTATGAAACCGGAAGGCAAGGGTGTTGTCATACCGCGCAGTGCGCTTTGGACTAAAGGGGAGGAGCAGGGAGTTTTTGCAGTGATGGAAGGGGTACTGCACTTCCGCCGGGTGAAGGTACAGGATGAAAATGAAACTGAGACCGCTGTCGAGGATTTGCCGTCTGGGCTGTTAGTGGTGAAAAATCCGGGAGCTGGCCTTGAAGGACAGCCCGCCCGCTTAAAATAGTGTGCATAATCTTAAAAACTTGCTGGCAGTAGCAGGAAACGAGGATGTTTTGTAGAATCATTCGATTAAGGTGGAATGTCCATGGATATCGAACAAAACCTTGGTCAAGTGCGCTCACGCATTGGGCAAGCTGCGTTGGCGGCTGGGCGAAGTCCTGACGAGATTAAACTGTTGGCAGTGTCCAAAACGATGCCTTCTTCCGTAATCGCTGAGGCTTGGCAAGCGGGGCAGAGGGTTTTTGCCGAAAACAGGGTTCAGGAATGGCAGGAGAAAGTCTCTCTTTTGCCTCCGGATTGCGAGTGGCATCTTATCGGTCGCTTGCAGACCAACAAGGTAAAATACCTGGACGGGAGAGTGACCCTGATTCATTCTTTGGACCGTTTCTCCCTGCTGGCAGAATTGGAAAAGCAGGGGTTCAAGCAAGGGCAGACGTTTAGCACCCTGCTGCAGGTGAATACAGCCCGGGATCAGGCGAAAGCAGGGCTATTGAAAGAAGAAACAGAAGATTTTCTGACAGCAGTAAAGGATTACCCCCATGTCAGGGTTTTGGGATTAATGACGATTGGGGCGTTGGAAGCCAGCACTGCCGAAACCCAAGGTTTTTTTCGCGAGCTTAGGCTTTTACGCGATAGCTTGCAACAGCGGGTTTACCCGGGGGTGGAAATGCGGGAACTTTCTATGGGTATGAGTCAGGATTTTGAGCTGGCAATAGCAGAAGGAGCAACCATGGTAAGAGTAGGCAGACAAATTTTTGGAGCAAGGTAGGAGGGAAAAAGTATGCCGAAGTTTTTTGACAAAGTCATTGGGATCATGGGTTTCGCTGATGAAGAACCGGAAGAGGAATTTGTGGAAGACGATGAAGTTAAAGAAGATGCGCGCCCTGGCCGTCGGAGCGCACAGGTGCTGAGCATCCACTCCCAAAAACAGATGAAGGTGGTTGTGATGGAGCCTCACTCGTTTGAGGATGCCCAAAATATTGCTGACCAGTTAAAGAACCGCCGTCCGGTTATCGTCAACCTCGAAAATGCTGAGCGCAATCTGGCCAAGCGGGTAGTGGATTTCATCAGCGGCACGACCTACGCGTTGAACGGTAATATGCAAAAAGTCGGGAACGGTATTTTCCTTTTTGTTCCGAGCAATGTGGATATTTCCGGTGAGACGCGGGACGAACTCAAAGACAGAGGGATTTTTTGGCCCGGGACTAAATAGGAGGGATTAGTATTTCCATTCTGTGGCAAGTCATTGATAAAGTTATTACGATCCTTATTTACGCGATCATTATTCGCGCTTTCCTTTCGTTTATACCGCATTCTCCGCGCAATCAGCTCATTCGCCTGCTTTATGATGTAACAGAGCCTTTGCTTAAGCCGTTCCGGCGGTTTCAGCTCGGGAGTGCCGGGTTTGCCTTGGACTTTTCCCCGATACTGGCAGTTTTTGCTCTCAGTATCCTACGTTCCATTCTTTTACGGATCGTTACGGGCTTGATGTTCTGATGATCGACCGCAACGTCTTGAAATTTTGGACGGAAAAGGAAAAACGCTTGGAGGCTGCCCATCTCCTGGATAGGGTTGAAGGAGCTTTTGCCGGGGAGACCGGAGTAACTCCTTTTTTGTCCAGCTCCCTGAAAGAGTGGCTGCAGGGCTTGCTGGCGCGTGCCGGATTAGCGTACATCTTTGGTGGAGGGTTTCCCGAGCCTGAGAGGGTGCGCCTCCTTTTCGGACCCTCCGGGGAAGAATTAGATCTTGCTCAGGCTGACATCACCCTTCTTATGCTTTCTCCTTATGATTCCAAAGTGCGGCTCGGACACAGGCAAATCCTGGGGTCGCTTATGGGCTTGGGCCTAAAAAGGGATGTGATAGGAGATATCAGGGAAGGGCGATCTTGTTTTTATGTGGCTGTGACATATGAAATCGCCCCGTTCCTGGTCCAGAACTGGAACCAAGCGGGACGGGATAAAATCCGGGCGGAAGTTTGCGTGAGCGAACCTGAACTGCTGCCAGAGCAAGGGGAGGAAAAAAGTCTGATTTTAAGTTCTCCCCGTCTGGATGCCGCGATAGCGGGCAGTTTCAGTCTTGCGCGCACGGACGCTCAGGAGTTGATTCAGGGTGGATTGGTCAAACGCAATGATTTAACAATTACGAAAAATGACGCCGAGATTGGCCCTCATGATGTCCTCTCCTGCCGCGGACACGGTAGGATCAAGGTTTTAACGGCAGAAGGGTCAACGCGCAAAGGACGTCTTGTTTACAAGGTGCTTGTTTTCAGAGGCAAGGACAGTAGGAAAGCGGGGTATTAAGCATGCAATTAACTCCGATTGATATCAGAAACAAGGAATTCCGCAAAGGGATGCGCGGTTACCAGTGTGAAGAGGTTGAGAAGTTCCTGGAGGCTGTCAGCAAAGAATTTGAAACAGTGTATGCGGAGAACTTCGAACTGAGGGAAAAAATCCAGCGGGTGGAATCTGAAATAGGCCATTACCGCAAAATTGAAAACACTTTACAGCAGACGATGCTGTTGGCGCAACAAACGGCGGAAGAAGCCAGGCAGGCTGCCCGCCGTGAAGCGGAACTGCTGCTCAGGGAAGCAGAACAGGAAAAAGAACAGAGATTGTCTGAAGCTAAGTCAAAATGGGAAGAAATACAGGAAGAGATTCAGGAGTTGATACGCAAGCGTGAGCTTATCCGCGCCCAGCTTAAGTCTTTCCTCAATGCTCATCTTGACCTCGCGGATTCCCTGGAGCGCGATTTGAACGTATCTTAGGACGTACTGATGGTGCCATGTTTGAGGTTGCGAGTGCAGATAACTCGTGATAAAATGAAAAACAGACGATTTTAAGGAGAAGGATTTCCATTCATGAAAACCATTTTAATAACCGAACTAGCGCCCGAGTTTCTCATCCAGGGATTCAGTTTGAACCCTGACGCAGGGCGGCTTACCGGGAAAATCGGACGCCATGAGGTTGAGCTTCTCGCTTCCGGCGGACCCGATGCACCTTTGGAAGGGGAAGCGCAGATAATCAGCCTGGGTTTAGCGCGGGCAACCGGGCAGTACCGGGCGGGTGACATTTTGATGATGGGCAGCGATGATCTGCTTGACCGGGCTTTTCAGGCTTTGGACGAAATGGAGCAGAGGGGACTTGTGGTAAATCTGCCGGCTTCGGATGTGCAGGATACTATTTTTGTGCCGCAGGATGAAGCTTTGTTCGCACGGGTACAGACCTGGAAGAATAAGAAGTTGCCTTTTCTGTGCTTGTGTGTGGTCGAGCCTATTGGCTCGGAAGAGCAGGCGAAACTGGTAACGTTAGTGCGCAAGATTGTAAGTTAGGTACCGCGAGTTAATCCCGTCCCTTACTACAGGGGCGGGATTTTCATAATATCATAAGGGTATTACCACAGTAGGAGGAACAGATAAAATGGACTACCGTGATACTTTGAATTTGCCGGAAACTAAATTTCCCATGCGGGGAAATTTGCCCCAGCGTGAACCGGAGATCCTCAAGAAATGGGAAGAAAAGAACCTTTATGAAGAAGTGCAAAACGCACGTGCAGGCAAGCCGCGCTTCGTCCTGCATGATGGCCCGCCCTATGCCAATGGGGATATTCATTTAGGGCATGCTTTAAATAAAATCTTAAAAGACATTATCGTTAAGTACAAAACGATGGCTGGTTTTGATGCTCCTTACGTGCCTGGGTGGGATACCCACGGTCTCCCGATCGAGCAGCAGGTTATTAAAAAGCTTGGCCTTAACCGGCATGCAGTTTCAANCCTGGAGTTCAGAAACAAGTGTCGCGAGTATGCGGTGAAGTACGTTAATATTCAGCGCGAACAGTTTAAGCGCCTGGGTGTACGCGGAGACTGGGAGCACCCCTACCTGACGTTGGAGAAGGAGTATGAGGCGGCTCAAATCGGCGTCTTCGGGGAAATGGCCAAAAAAGGTTATATTTACAAAGGGCTAAAGCCCGTGTATTGGTGTCCGTCCTGTGAAACTGCGCTGGCTGAGGCTGAGATTGAGTATGCGGACAAGACTGCGACCGCAATTTATGTTAAATTTCCGGCACGGGACGGTAAGGGAGTATTGCAGACTGAAAACACCTTTGTCGTGATCTGGACGACCACACCCTGGACTCTGCCTGCGAACTTAGCGATTAGTGTTCACCCTGAGTTCACTTATGTGCTGGTTAAGGCCGGGGAGGAACACTGGGTCGTTGCGGAAGGGCTCTTGGAAGACTTACGTTCCCTGTGGGAGATGGAACTTCCGATAGAAAAAACTCTCTCCGGCAAAGACCTTGAGGGCGTGATTTGCCGCAACCCTTTAATGGAGAGGGATTCTCTCGTCATTTGCGGGGAGCATGTCACTTTGGAACAGGGGACAGGCTGCGTGCACACTGCTCCCGGACACGGGGAAGATGACTTTATTGTGGGCAAGGAGTACGGGTTGCCTGTGCTTTGCCCTGTTGACCACCAGGGCAAGTTTACACCAGAGGGCGGGCAATACGCGGGCTTGAGAACGGATAAAGCCAATCCGGTGATTGTAGACGACTTGCGGGAGAATTCCGCCCTGATTCATGCTGACAAGATTCAGCACAGTTACCCCCACTGCTGGCGCTGCAAGAGCCCGATTATTTTCCGGGCGACGGAACAGTGGTTCGCTTCCATTGATGGCTTTAGGCAGGAAGCGCTTAATGAGATTGAGAAGGTTCAGTGGATTCCAGCTTGGGGCAGGGACCGCATTTATAACATGGTCGCGGACCGGGGGGACTGGTGCATTTCGCGCCAGCGCACCTGGGGGGTGCCAATTCCGATTTTCTACTGTGAGAATTGCGCCAAAGAGCTAGTTAACGATACTATTATTGCCAAAGTGCAGGAAATTTTCCGGCGCGAAGGCTCGGATGCCTGGTTCGCCCGCCCGGCGGCGGAACTGCTGCCAGAAGGGACAATCTGTGAATGCGGAGGAAAGTCTTTCCGCAAAGAGACAGATATTATGGATGTTTGGTTTGATTCCGGCACCAGCCATGTGGGCGTGCTCAAAGAACGATCGGAGTTAAAGTGGCCGGCTGATCTATATTTAGAAGGGTCTGACCAGCACAGGGGTTGGTTTAATTCTTCTTTGTCCACGTCTGTGGCCGCTTTTGGGAAAGCACCCTATGAGGCGGTTCTCACTCACGGCTTCTATGTGGATGAACAAGGACGGAAAATGTCCAAGTCCCTGGGCAACGGGGTTGATCCGCTCCAAGTCGTGAAAGAGATGGGCGCGGATATTCTCAGGCTCTGGGTATCTTCGGCAGATTACAAGAATGATGTGGCTGTTTCTCCGCGCATTATGAAGCAGATGACAGAGGCTTACCGCAAGATCCGCAACACCTTGCGTTTTCTCTTGAGCAATCTCAACGATTTCGACCCCGCTAAAGACCGGGTACCTTACGGACAACTGACGGAGATTGATCGCTGGGCCTTGCTTAAACTGGGTAAGGTTATTGAAAAGGTCAGTCAAGGGTATGAAAACTATGAGTTTCACTTGGTTTATCATACGGTGCATAATTTCTGCGCAGTGGATTTAAGCGCTGTTTATCTCGATATTGTGAAAGACAGGCTCTACGTGGAAGGAAAAGAGATGGAGATTCGCCGCGCTGCTCAGACCGTGCTATACCAGGCGCTTGATGCTCTGGTACGTTTCCTGGCCCCGATTTTGACTTTCACAGCGGATGAGATCTGGCCCTATGTTCCGGGCAACAAAGAGGAAAACATTCAGACAGCCAAGCTGCCGGAAGTAAAGCAGGAATGGCTTGATCCGGTACTTGAGGAAAAGTGGGAAAAAATCTTGAGGCTCCGCGCTGATGTAGCCAAAGCTCTCGAAATGGCCAGACAGGAGAAACTGATCAACCATCCGCTGACCGCGCAAGTTGAGCTTTACCCGACTGCGGAACAGTATAAGTTCTTGGAACAAGTTCCGAACCTGTCGGAAATCTTTATTGTTTCGGCGGTTCGAGTGCACCAACCTAAGGAGGAACGTCCTGAGGGCGTCTTGGAAGGGCAAGAACTGGAGGGGTTAGGGATAGCTGTCCACTCCGCTGCAGGCGAAAAATGCGAACGCTGCTGGATTTATCATCCATCTGTGGGGCAGGATCAGGAGCATCCTACCCTGTGCCCACGCTGCGTCACCGTAGTGAAGGGATAATAAAAATTTTTGGGCTAACTAGTAGACATTAGGGCCAACTGGGTATAAACTATACAAAGGTTGGTTGATAAAATTGCATATGACCGGATGATTTCAGTGGGAGAGACCCAGTTTTGGGCGCCGAAGGAGAAAACTTTCTGCAACACGCTGGCAGAAAGGGAAACTCTCAGGCAAAAGTACTACTGAAAGACGGGACTCTGGAGAGTTTCTCGTAATGAGAACACCAAAGGGGAAGCC